>CALCWL010000118.1 GCA_937906285.1 uncultured Rhodanobacter sp.
CATGATCCTGGGCGAGGTGTGCACGCGGCGCTGCTCGTTCTGCGACGTGGCGCATGGCCGGCCGCAGCCGCCCGATGAACTGGAGCCGGCGCGCCTGGCGCAGACCATCGCCGACATGCGGCTGAAGTACGTGGTGATCACCTCGGTCGACCGCGACGACCTGCGCGACGGCGGCGCGGCGCACTTCGCCAGCTGCATCCGCGCGGTGCGCCACGCCAGCCCGCACATCCGCATCGAGATCCTGACCCCGGATTTCCGCGGCAAGGGCCGCATGGAGCGCGCGCTGGAGATACTCCAGGCGTATCCGCCGGACGTGTTCAACCACAACCTGGAAACCGTGCCGAACCTCTACCGCGAGGTGCGCCCCGGCGCCGATTACCAGTGGTCGCTGGACCTGCTCAAGCGCTTCAAGGCGCAGCACCCGGCCGTGCCGACCAAGTCCGGCATCATGCTCGGCCTGGGCGAGACGCAGGAGCAGGTGCTGCAGACGCTGCGCGATTTACGCGCCCACGACGTGGAAATGATCACCATCGGCCAGTACCTGCAGCCCACGCCGCATCACCATCCGGTGCTGCGCTACTGGACGCCCGAAGAATTTGACGCGCTGCGCGAGGCCGGTGAGGCGATGGGCTTCCATCACGTCGCCTCCGGACCGCTGGTGCGCTCGTCCTACCACGCCGACCTGCAGGCGCATGCCGCCGGTGTCGCCGAATCCGCCTGAGAGCACCCATGAAACTTCGCCCCGCGCTGGTCCTGCTGTTCGTTCTCTCCGCCAGCTGCGCCTATGCGCAGTCCGCGGCCGACCTCGGTGCCGGCCCCCAGCCGCGCAAGGCGGCCACCTGGCCGCTGCAGCCCACGGCCGAACAGGCTCAGGCCGCGCAGCTGTCCGCGCGCTTCCTGACCCGCTTCCACTACGATGCCCAGCCGCTGGATGACGCGATGTCCACGCGCATCTACAAGGCCTATTTCAAGATGCTCGACGGCGACAAGGTGTTCTTCACCCAGGCCGACATGGACAAGTTCGCGCCGCTGAAGACCAGGTTCGACGACGCGATCTGGAACAGCGACCTCTCCGCGCCGTTCGCCATCTTCAACCTGTACCTGCAGCGCGCCGTGCAGCGCATGAGCTACGCCCGCGGGCTGCTCAAGAACGGCTTCGACCTCAGCCGCGACGAGAGCTACGAGGTCGACCGCAAGGACGCTGCCTGGCCGAAGGACGAGGCCGCCGCGCAGGACCTGTGGCGCAAGCGCACCAAGAACGACTGGCTGCGCCTGAAGCTGGCCGGCAAGGACGACGCGGACATCCGCAAGACGCTGGACAAGCGCTACAGCGGCTACATCGACCGCATCCGGCAGATCAACAGCGCCGACGCGTTCCAGACCTTCATGAACGCCTACGCCGAATCCACGGACCCGCACACCGACTACCTCGGCCCGGAGGCGGCGGCCAACTTCGACATCGCCATGAGCCTGTCGCTGCAGGGCATCGGCGCTCAGCTGCAGTCGCGCGACGACTACACCATGATCGTCAAGCTGATCCCCGGCGGCCCGGCGATGAAGTCGCACAAGTTCAAGCCGGGCGACCGCATCGTGGCGGTGGGCCAGGGCGACAAGGGCGCCATGGTCGACGTGGTCGGCTGGCGCATCGACGACGTCACGGCGTTGATCCGCGGCAAGAAGGGCACCGTGGTGAGGCTGGAAGTGCTGCCCGCCGATGTCGGCCCGGACGGCAAGCACGAGCTGATCACCCTGGTGCGCGACAAGATCAATCTGGAGGACGCCGCGGCCAGCAAGAAGGTGATCGAGATCAAGGACGGCGCAGTCACCCGCAAGATCGGCGTGATCGACCTGCCCTCGTTCTACTCCGATTTCGGTGCGCGCAGCGCCGGCGACAAGGATTACCGCAGCACCACCCGCGATGTGGCCAAGCTGATCGCCGAGCTCAAGCAGGAGGGCGTGCAGGGCATCGTGGTGGACCTGCGCAACAACGGCGGCGGTTCGCTCGCCGAGGCCGATTCGATGACCGGCCTGTTCATCGACAAGGGCCCGGTGGTGCAGGTGCGCGGCTCGCACGGCGAAGTCCAGGTGCAGGGCGACGACGAGGCGGGCATGGCCTGGAGCGGCCCGCTGGCGGTGCTGGTCAACCGCGGCACGGCGTCGGCCTCGGAGATCTTCTCGGCGGCGATCCAGGATTATCACCGTGGCCTGGTCATCGGCGAGCCGACCTTCGGCAAGGGCACCGTACAGACCCTGGTGGACCTGGACAAGTTCGCCTCCGGCGACAGCGAGAAACCGCAGCTGGGCGAACTCAAGATGACGATCCAGGAGTTCTTCCGCATCAATGGCGGTTCCACCCAGCTCAAGGGCGTCACCCCGGACATCGAGTTCCCGAAGAACGGCGACGAGAAGGACTTCGGCGAATCGACCTACGACAACGCGCTGCCGTGGACGCAGATTCCGCCGGCCGACTACAAGCCGGTGGCGAACCTTTCCGCCTATCTGCCGCAACTGCTCCAGCGGCACGACGAGCGCGCGGCGAAGTCGTCGGCATGGAAGCTGATGCTGGACGAACTGGCCCAGTACAAGAAGATGCGCGACATGACCACGATCTCGCTGAACCTGGCCGTCCGCGAAGCCGAACGCAAGCAGCAGGAACAGATGCAGGCGGCGTTCCGCGCGCGGCACGTCGCCATCGACGGCAGCGACGCGGCGTTGCCCGAGGCCGGCAGCAATCTGGACGACGGTCTCAACCCGAACGAGCGCAGCATCAAGAGCGAGCTGAAGGAAGAGAAGGACGCCAAGAATGCCAAGGATCCGCAGCTCGACGAGACGGCGCACATCCTGTTCGACGCGATCGGCATGATCAAGGCCGACCCGAAGCTGGCCAGCGAGGTGCTGCCCTACGGCGGCAAGTTCTCGCCCCGCGCCATCGCCAGCGTTGCGGAGCCGGCACCGGCAACGAGCAGCGTCACGCGCTGAGCGGCGGGCTTCCACGCAACGAAAAGGCAGCGCGTGGTGCTGCCTTTTCGTTCTCGCCCGCAGGGGCCCGCGGGTGGGCGATGCTTTTGCTCTTGCGAATGCCGAATCCCGGCCCCCAGGCAAACCGCCCGCGAGCGGCACCTACGCGGTGTAGCCGAGGCGTTCGAGCCATGGCTGCAACACGGGCAGCACCGGCTCGAAGTGCTCGCGGTAGTCGCGCCAGCGCCCCACGGCCTTGCGGTAGACGCCGCGGGTGACTTGCGCGTAGCTGGGCGTGCTGATGTGCTTCTCGCGAGCATGCTCGGCGAATCGTCGCAAGGGCGAGGCATCGGCGAGGTCCAGGAACTGCGCCAGTCGCGCCGTCTGGTCGTCGAACTGCTCGACCACGGATTCGTAGCGCCACTCCAGCACCTGCGGCGCGAACAGCTCGACGTCGC
>CALCWL010000119.1 GCA_937906285.1 uncultured Rhodanobacter sp.
AATCGCCCAGCGTGACCAGGGTGACGATTACCGCCGCCGATTCGAAATACACCGCGACACGACCGTGCATGTCGCGGAAGCCGTCGGGGAAGATCCCCGGCCACAGGAACGCCACCGCGCTGTACAGCCACGCCACGCCGGTGCCCAGCGCGATCAGCGTGTACATGTTCGGGCGCCAGGGCTTCAGCGAGCGCCAGCCACGCACGAAGAACGGCGCGCCGCCCCACAGCACCACGATGCTGCCCAGCACCGCCTCGCCCCAGGCCGCCACGCCACCCCACGGCGCGGGCAGTTGCCAGCCAAACAGGTGCGGTCCCATCGCCACCAGCAGCACCGGCAGGGTCAGTGCGACCAGCCACCAGAAGCGCCGCGTCATCGAACGCAAGTCGCTGTCGTCATCCTCGTCCAGCGAAGGCATCATCGGCTCCAGCGCCATGCCGCAGATCGGGCAATGGCCGGGGCCAACCTGCTGCACTTCCGGGTGCATCGGACAGGTGTAGATCGTGCCGGCCGGTGCCGGCGGCGGCGCCGGACGATCTTCCAGGTACGCCTTCGGATCGGCCACGAACTTCTCGCGGCAACGCGCCGAACAGAAGTGGTACGCGTGGCCGTCATGCTCGGCGTGGTGCGGCGTGGTTTGCGGGTCCGCCGTCATGCCGCACACCGGATCCTTCACGGCATGGGCGTGATCGTGATGGGCATGGTCGTGATGCGCCTGCTCGTCATGGGCATGTTCGCGCGCCGCCGGCTTCGCGTTGCAGCAGCCTTCCGTCGCGCGCTTTCCGACAGCATCCGGGTATGTCGCCGGAGCGGCATCGAACTTCGCCTTGCAGCCTGCGCCGCAGAAATAAAACGTCTGCCCGTCGTGCGTGCTGAGGTGTTTCGCCGTGGCCGGATCGACCGTCATGCCGCAAACCGGGTCGATGGTCTTGCCGTCGGTCACCTTGTCGCCGCCACCGCAGCAGGAACCCTGCCCGCTCATGACTTCACCTCTTCATCGCTCAAAGCGCGCAGGATCGGACATTCCTCCGGCTTGCCGTGCCCCGGACACGATTCGACCAGCTGCGCCAGCCCGTCACGCACGCGCTGCAGTTCGGTAATGCGCTGCTCGATCGCCGCCAGCCGCTTCTGCGCACGCTGCTTCACCGCCTTCACCCCGCGCTGGCGATCCGCCGACAGCGCCAGCAGTTCGCGGATCTCCTCCAGCGTGAAGCCCAGGTCCTTCGCGCGGCGGATGAAGCGCAGCTGCGTCACCGTGCCGTCGCCGTAACTGCGATAGCCGGAAGCGCGTCGCTGCGGCTCGGGCAGCAGCCCCTCGCGCTCGTAATAACGGATCGTGTCGATCGCCACGCCGACGCGCTTGGCGACGGCACCGATAGTCAGGGAGGAAGTTTGTGTGTTCATGGACACAGTCTAGACCATGGATCAAGGTCAAGAGTCAAGCCCTCGCTTCCCTTTCGTCGCGACATTTGCGACAACTCCCATGTTCCATTCAGCCTCAGAACACCACAGGGGAAAACGCATGAAGCATCTCGTTCACGGCCTCGCCGCCGTCCTTGTCCTTGCGCTCGTGTCAGGCTGCGCAACCACGCGTACTCACATGTCGCTGGACGTGCCGTCACCGGGCTCGGCCGTGGTCAGCGGCGGCAAGCCGGTGGTCATCGATGCGATCCATGACGTGCGCATATTCGAGGCCGACCCGGACGATCCCAGCACGCCCTCATTGAAGAAGGGCGCCAGCTACGCGCTGGACGCCACGCAGCGCAAGCAGGCCATCGCACGCAAGCGTGGCGGCTTTGGCAAAGCCTTCGGCGACATCCTGCTCACGCCCGGCGAAAACGTGGAAACCGTGACACGCAAGCTGCTGACCAACGCCTTCGCCAGCCGTGGCTACAGCGTCGTGGATGCCGCCAGTGCTCCGGCAGACGCGCCGCACGTCAGCGTCGACATCCGCCAGTTCTGGGCATGGTTCACGCCCGGGTTCTGGAGCGCCAGCATCGAGGCGAAGCTCGACACCCTGCTCAAGATCGACAGCCCACAGGGGCATCGCCAAGTCACCGTGAAGGGATACGGCCACAATTCCATCCAGGTCGCCCGCGAGGCCAATTGGCAACTGGCCTACCAGCGCGCATTCGAGGATTACCTGAAACAGTTTGGTGACGCGGCCAACAACAACGGACTCTGAGCCAGGCGTAAGGGACTTCACCTAGGCCCTCTGCGTCACCGAGGGGACGGAAATGAAGCGTATGCGCGCCGAGCGAAGGCGTTGGACCCCTCTCCGCTCAGGAGAAGGGCGGGGTGAAGGTGCAGCCGGCGCGCGTGCCGGCGACCCGGAACCAGGAACGAGAAGGCGAAGTACCTGCCCGGCGAAACAAGTTGTCCTCAAGTCGCGAAAACAGCCGCTCAACCTACATCCTCGCCTTCCCTCTGGAACTGGATATCCGATCAATCCTTGCGCACGAAGCCCTCCCCGCTCCACCCCTCGCTGCCCACGCCGTGGTGGACGAAGAACAGGCCGTCGGGATCGTAGCGGCGCTTCACGGCGAGCAGCTTCGGGTAGTTGCTGCCCCAGAACGCCGCCTGCCAATCGCGCTGGAAATAATCGCTCTCGGAGACGTAGGCGCCCGCGTTCGGGGCGACCTTGCGCAGGGCGGCCATCGACTTGCCGATGCTGGCGGCGGCGCGCCGCGCTTTCGTCAGATCCGGTTTCGGCATGCCGGGAAAGGCCGGCGCGCCCGCACCGGCGATGATCGCCAGCGCAAACGCGTCGAGCACCTGCGGGTTGGTCGCGGTGTCTTTGGCCGCGGCGATTTCCGCCGCCGGCGCGCCGGCCAGCCCCTTGTTGAAGTGCAGGCCCACGCTCCATTCGCGCGCGGCGTCGAACAGCGCATCGACCAGCACGGCCTGCCGGTCCTTGTGCAGCAGCGTGGCCGGCAACCAGGCCGACTGGTAGGCGTGCAGGAACCAGGCGGCTTCCCCCACGTTCGTCGCCCAGTAGGCGTGGTGCTTCGGCGCGCCGGGCCGGTTGTCCGTCACCATCACGCCGGGCGCATTCTGGCGCATGAAATCCACGTCCCACATGTGCTGCGCCGGCATCGCGAAGATCTTCATCGGATCGGCGAAGCGATATTCCGCGCGCGCCTTCACCCACTCAAGGAACGGAGCCCAGACCTGCTCCATCTGCGCCTGGTCCAGCCCGTGGCACAGCATGCTCAGCTCCAGCTTGCGGTCACTGAAGCCCATCTGCTCGCCCCAGTGCGGATTGAACAGGCTGCCGTGATAGAACGCGATCGCCTGCGCGATCAACGAGCGGTAGGCAGCATCGGTGGACGCCTCGATCGCGCCGAACACGCCGCCGAAATGCTCCGGCAACTCGCGCGTGCGCAGGGTCAGCCGCGTGACCACGCCGAGGCTGCCGCCGCCACCGCCCTTGAGGCCCCAGTACAGATCCGGATTGGTGCAGGCATTGGCGATGCGCACCTGACCGTCGGCGGTGACCACTTCGGCTTCGAGCAAGCCCGCCGCCGCGGTGCCGTAGTGCTTGGAGAAACTGCCGAAGCCGCCGCTCTGCACCAGCCCGGCCACGCCCACCGTGGTGCAGCCGC
>CALCWL010000120.1 GCA_937906285.1 uncultured Rhodanobacter sp.
CTGCTGCAGGAAGGTCACCTGCCGCCGCGCGAACCGTGGGCGTCCATGCCCAACACCGGCAGCTGGTGAATCAGCCGCGCGCGTCGCGCAGGGCGCCGCGTGCAGCCTCCAGGGTATCGGCGATGTCCTGGTCGCTGTGTGCGCTGGACATGAACCCCGCCTCGAAAGCGGAAGGCGCCAGATACACGCCGCGCTTCAGCATGCCGTGGAAAAAGCGATTGAACAGCGCAACGTCGGCGGCCGTGGCCTGCGCGTAGCTGTTCACTCGCCCGGCGCTGAAGAACAGGCCGAACATGCCGCCCACGCGGTTCGTGCTGAACGCCACGCCCTCGCCGTCGGCGACCGATTGCAGGCCGTCGCAGAGCAGACGCGTGCGCGCGGCCAGACGATCATGGAAGCCGGGCGCCTGGATCAGCTCCAGCATCGCCAGGCCCGCGGCCATCGCCACCGGATTGCCGCTGAGCGTGCCGGCCTGGTAGATCGGGCCCGACGGAGCAATCTGCTCCATCAGGTCCCTGCGGCCGCCGTAGGCGCCGACCGGCATGCCGCCGCCGATGATCTTGCCGAACGTGGTGAGATCCGGCGTGACGCCGTAATGCGCCTGCGCGCCGCCCAGCGCGACGCGGAAACCGGTCATCACCTCGTCGAAGATCAGCACGGCACCATGTCGTGTGCACAGTTCGCGCAGGCCCTGCAGATAGCCGTCCACCGGCGGGATGCAGTTCATGTTGCCGGCGACCGGCTCGATGATCAGGCCGGCGATCTCGTCGCCCAGTTCGGCGAACAGTGCCTGTGCCGCCGCGAGGTCGTTGTACGGCAGGGTGAGCGTGAGGTCGGCGTTCGCCTTCGGCACGCCCGGCGAGGTCGGCACGCCGAAGGTCAGCGCACCGGAGCCGGCCTTGACCAGAAAACTGTCGCCATGACCGTGGTAGCAGCCCTCGAACTTCACAATCTTGCTGCGGCCGGTGGCGCCGCGGGCGAGCCGGATCGCCGACATGGTCGCCTCGGTGCCGGAATTGACCATGCGCACCATCTCGATCGACGGGATCAGCCGCGTGATCGTTTCGGCCATCACCACTTCGGCCGCGCACGGCGTACCGAAGGAAAGACCGTCGCGCACCGCGCGCTCCACCGCCTCGCGCACGGCCGGATGGTTGTGACCGACGATCATCGGGCCCCACGAGCCGACGTAGTCGATGTAGCGCGTTCCCTCCACGTCCCACAGATATGCGCCATCGGCGCGAGCGGTGAAGAACGGTTCGCCACCGACCGACTTGAATGCGCGCACCGGCGAATTCACGCCGCCGGGCAGCAAGCGGAGGGCACGCTGGAACAATTCATGGTTGGTCGTCATTTGATTCTCAGGGTTTGCGCGGGGGAAACAGCTGGGCGAAACGCTGCGCCGTCTGGCATACGTCCGCGGCTTCGAACAGCGAGGAAATGCTGGCGACGTAATCGGCGCCTGCCTCGATCAGCAACGCGGCATTGTCCGGCGTGATGCCGCCGATCGCCACCCGAACCACGCCCAGCGCGGCGCTTTGCCTCAGCAGGTCGACCGGTGCGATCGGCGCCAGCGGCTTGGTGGAGGAGGGATACATCGTGCCGAATGACACATAGCTGGCGCCAGCCTGCGCGGCGGCCCGCGCATCGGCCAGAGAATCTCGACAGGCTACGCCGATGATGGCCGCGGGCCCAAGGCTTTCGCGGGCCGCGCGGATTGCGGCAACCGAGTGCGCCAGGTGCACGCCGTCGGCGCCGACGGCCTGCGCCAATGCCACGTCCTCGTGGATGATCAGCGGCACCCCATGCTGCCGGCACAGCGGCGCGATCGCTGCGGCCTCGGCATGCCGGCGCGCCTCGCCGGACTCCTCGTCCAGGTATTGCAGCAGCCGGGCGCCGCCGGCCAGCGCCTGTGCCACCACGTCGAGCAGATCCGGGCGGGGTCCGTTGGTGATCGCGTACAGGCCACCTGGTGCGAACGTAGCGGGATGTTTCATGGGCGGATTTCCGATGGCGTGAGGGCGGCGAGATCGTTGCTGTGCTTTCGCATTGTCGGTCGAGTTGCGAGAATGTCCTATTCCCAGTCATCCGAAGAAGCCCGACCATGAGCCAGAGTTCTCCCGGCGCCGCTGCCACACGCAAATGGATGTGCGTCGTATGCGGCTACATCTACGACGAAGCGCAGGGCGTTCCCGACGAGGGCATCCCGGCAGGCACGCGCTGGGAAGACGTACCCGAGACCTGGACCTG
>CALCWL010000121.1 GCA_937906285.1 uncultured Rhodanobacter sp.
CCGAATACCGCGCCGGCCGCACACCCAACCCGGACGTGCTGTGCAATCGCGAGATCAAGTTCAAGACCTTCCTCGACGAGGCCCGTGCGCTCGGCGCGGAAAGGATCGCCACCGGCCATTACGCCCGCGTCGATTGCGTGGATGGGCGCCATCGACTGCTGCGGGCGGTGGACGCGGCCAAGGACCAGAGTTATTTCCTGCATGCGCTGGGCCAGCAGCAACTGGCCGCCACGCTGTTTCCGCTGGGCGGAATCGAGAAACCGCGCGTGCGCGAACTGGCTCGCGAGGCGGCGCTGCCGACCCACGCGAAGAAGGATTCCACCGGTATCTGTTTCATCGGCGAGCGCGACTTCCGCAGCTTCCTGGCGCAATACATTCCCGCGCGCCCGGGCGAGATGCGCACGCCTGACGGACGGCGGGTCGGCGAACACCAGGGCGTGATGTACTACACCCTGGGCCAGCGCAACGGGCTGGGCATTGGCGGCCGCCACGGCGCCAGCGGCGAACCGTGGTTCGTGGTGGGCAAGGACGTGCCGGCCAATGTGCTGGTCGTCGCCCAGGGCGGCGAGAACCACTGGCTGCTGTCACGGCGATTGCATACCGAGACGGCCCACTGGATCGCCGGCGAACCGCCGGGCGCCGAGTTTCGCTGCACGGCGCGCACGCGTTACCGTCAGGCCGACCAGGCGTGTTCGGTCAGCGTCGGCGAGGCCGGGCTTGCCGTCACGTTCGATCTGCCGCAGCGTGCCGTCACGCCCGGGCAATCGGTCGTTTTCTACGCTGGCGAGGTCTGTCTCGGCGGCGCGGTCATCATGGCCACCGATGCCGCCTACGGCGGCTTGCTGCCGGTCTCCACCCTCACCACCACAGCGCAACCCAAGGAATCGCATATCCGTGTTTGAAACCCTAGGCATGAACGAGGAGCGCGTGATCGCCCTGGCCGGATTGTTTCAGGCCTGCTCGCTGGCCCAGCAACTGGCCAACGACGGACGCTGCGACGAGATCGCCATGCAGGCCGGCGTGGCCAGCATCTTCCGCATCGACGCGCCCTCGGTGGTGGCCGTGTACGGTGGCGTCTCGGGCGTACGACTCGGCTTGCGCAACCTGGTCGCCCAGCTCGACGAGAGCGATCGCGACATGTCGGTCACCCGCATGGTGGTCACCGTGATGCGGCTGGAACGCAGCCTTGCCGGTCGCCCCGAACTGCTGGAGAAACTGCAGCACGGCATTCTGGCCGCGCAACGCCAGGTCGAGCATTTCGGACAGGATTCGAGCCAGGTCAGCGGCCGTCTCGCCGAGCTGTATGCGTCCACGCTTTCGACCTTGCGGCCACGAGTGATGGTCAGCGGCAATCCGCAGCAGCTGCAGCAACCGGCGGTGGTCGAGAAAGTGCGCGCCAACCTGCTCGCCGCGGTGCGCTCGGCAGTCCTGTGGCGCCAGGTGGGCGGACGCCAGTGGCAACTTCTGGTGTACCGGCGTCAATGCAGCATGCTGGCTCGCGGCCTGCTGACCGGTGTCACGCTGGATCATCGCTGAGCGACGTGCGGCATGCCATGGACGCAAACAGGCCCCGGCAATGCCAGGGCCTGTTCGTTTCATCACAGCGGGATCACTCGTCCGCGGCGGCCTCTTCCGTGGCGCCATCTCCGGCCTCGCCAACCGGCGCATCCGCGGACTCGACGATGGCCTCGTCGCCGTTGTCCTCTTCCGCATCCAACCGCATCACGCTGACCAGCGTTTCTTCCGCGGGCAGCTTGATCAGGGTAACGCCCTGGGTATTGCGGCCCAGCTGCGAGACCTCCGCCACCCGCGTGCGCACCAGCGTGCCCTGGTCGGAGATCAGCATGAGCTCCTGCGCCTCGGTGACCTGCACCGCGCCGACCAGCGGGCCGTTGCGCTCGGAACACTGGATGCCGATGACGCCCTGGGTGCCACGGCCCTTCTTGGTGAACTCGGCCAGTTCGGTGCGCTTCCCGTAGCCACGCGCGGTGGCGGTGAGGATGTCGCCTTCCGCCGCGACGATCAGCGATACCACCTCGGCGCCGCCGACCAGTTTCATGCCGCGTACCCCGGCAGCGGTGCGGCCCATCGAGCGCACGGTGTTCTCGTCGAAACGATTGACTTTGCCGTTGGAGGCGAACAGCAGGATGTCGCTGTCGCCGTCGGTCAGCTCGACGTTGACCAGGGCATCGTCGTCATGCAGCTTGATCGCCAGCTTGCCCTTCTGCAGCTGGAAGGCGAACTCGGTCAGCGGAGTTTTCTTGACCGTGCCGTGCTTGGTGGCAAAGAACACGAAGCGATCTTCCGCGTACTCGCGGATCGGCAGCACCGCCTGCACCTTTTCGCCCTCGCCCAGCGGCAGCAGGTTGATGATCGGCTTGCCGCGCGCACCGGGACCGGCCTCGGGAATCTGGTACACCTTGAGCCAGTAGACGCGGCCGGTGCTGGTGAAGGTGAGCAGGGTGTCGTGGGTGTTGACCACCCACAGCTGCTCGACGACATCTTCATCCTTCAGCGCGGACGCCGACCGACCCTTGCCACCGCGCCGCTGCGACCGGTAAGTGCTGGCCGGCTGCCGCTTGACGTAGCCGGTGTGCGACAGCGTGACCACCATGTCTTCCGGAGCGATCAGGTCGAGGACATTGAGGTCCTCCTGCGAATGCTGGATCTCGGTGCGCCGCGCATCGCCGAACTCGGCCTTGATCGCTTCCAGTTCCTCGCGGATCACCTGCAGCAGGCGTTCGGGGTTCTCCAGAATCTCGATCAGACCGCGGATGGTTTCCAGGATCTGGCGGTACTCGTCGGAAAGCTTTTCCTGTTCCAGGCCGGTGAGGCGGTGCAGCCGCATCGCCAGGATTTCCTGCGCCTGCACGTCGGACAACTGGTAACCGTCGGCCTTGAGCCCATCGCGCGGATCCATGTCCTCCGGTCGCGAGGCGCCGGCGCCAGCCGCCGACAGCAGCGCGCCGACCACGCCCGGCTGCCATTTCCTGGCCAGCATGCGCTCGCGCGCTTCGGCCGGCGACGCCGAGGTCTTGATCAGCTCGATCATCTCGTCGATGTCGGCCAGCGCGACGGTGAGACCTTCGAGAATGTGTGCACGGGCGCGAGCCTTGCGCAGTTCGAAGATGGTGCGGCGCGTGACCACCTCGCGGCGGTGGCGGATGAACGCTTCGAGGATATCCTTGAGGTTCAGCAGCTTCGGCTGGCCGTCCAGCAGCGCCACCATGTTGATGCCGAAGGTGACCTGCAACTGGGTTTGCTGGACCAGCTCGGCGATCTTCTCGATCAGCCGCGCCTTGTTCACCTGGTACGGCAGTTCGTGGACGATGATCGTCTCGCGGCCGTTCGACTCGGTTTCGATCTCGGCCTTCGCCCGCACCAGGATGCGGCCGCGGCCGGTGCGGTACGCCTCGACGATGCCGGACGAACCGTTGATGATGCCGTGGGTCGGGAAATCCGGACCCGGGATGTAGTGCATCAACTCGTCGATCGACAGCGCGGGCTCGTCGATCAGCGCGATCGTCGCCGCGACGACCTCATTGAGGTTGTGCGGCGGGATGTTGGTGGCCATGCCGACCGCGATGCCGGCAGAGCCGTTCACAAGCAGGTTCGGCACCCGCGTGGGCAGCACCAGCGGTTCGTGCTCGCTCTCGTCGTAGTTCGGGCCGAAGTCGACGGTTTCCTTGTCGATG
>CALCWL010000122.1 GCA_937906285.1 uncultured Rhodanobacter sp.
GTGCGGATGGTGAAGTCGTTCCAGCTCGGCAGCGCGGCCAGTTCCAGCCAGTCGGTCCATTCCGGCGAGAGCGAGCGATCGGCCCGGTGCGCGGCGGCCTTGCGGCCGTCGATGATGGCGTCGCGGATCGCCGGCATGCACGACATGAAGTGGCGCATGGTCTCCTTCTCGGTGGCGGAGAGCCGGCTCGCCGGCGACTCCACCAGCCAGGTGCCGGCGGCTTCCATTTCCCACTGGTACTCGCTGGCCAGGAACCAGGTGAACACGTCGCCCTCGGCTTCGCCGGCGGCGACTGCGCGGGCGTGCTCCATGAAGCGGCGTACGGTCTGGCCGTGCCGATCGGATGTTCCGGCGGAATCGCCCGTGATGGCCAGCATGTGCGTGTCCTCGTCCCGAAGTGGCGACGACCGGGTTCCCCGAACCCGATGGATATCGTCGCGATACCGGACTCATGCACGAGGAATGCCAAGGTCTGGACGAAGCCCGCGGACGCGCGCGCACGGGCAGCGGCGGCCGCGGCCGTTCGCGACGGCGGCCGGCGCCGTTGGCAGGCAGCGACGCGATGCGTCAGCTTGTGACCGGAGCGGCCGTCAGTTCCGCCCGCTGCCCTCGAGCAGGTCTTCGTAGAAGGCGCCGAACGGTTCGCTCGGGTGGGCGATCTGGATTTCCAGGATCCACAGGCCACTGGCCGGCACGTCGTCGAGATCGCCCAGGTCGCCGCCGTGGTGGATCGCGTGCGGGTAGTCGCTGACCCGGTGCCCCTTGATCGCCTGGTTGAAGCGCCAGCCCATCGCTGCAGCGCGCTGTGCGGCGAACGCGTACAGGGCCTGTCCACTGAGGCCGTCGTGGCGCCAGACCGCGGCCACCTGCGCGAACAGGTCGCGCGCCGCTTCGGCACAGGCCTGCCGCTGCGGCGCGTGGCCGACCACGAAGGTATCGCCCACGTCGCCTTCATGGCCGTCGAAGACCAGCCCGAGGTCGATGAAGTAGCTGTCGTTCTCGCCCAGCCGCACATCCGGCTCGGAAAGTTCGCGGAACCCCTTGGTGGTGTTGCGGCCGATGCGGATCAGCGGCCGGTGCCACAACCGCTCGCAGCCGAGTTCGGCGAACACCTCGGGGGCGAGCGCCACCGCCTCGGGTTCGTTGATGCCCGGCCGCATGCGCCCGCGGATCACCTGCAGCGCCGCCCAGCTGCGCTCGCGGGCGCGCAGCATCAGCGCTGGATCGAAGCGCGCCCCCACCGCTTCGCGGGCGTTGCCGTGCGCGCGGCTCAAGCAAGCACCAGCAGCAACGCGACCACGGCAGGCAGTGCCTGGAACCAGAGGATCTTGCGCGCCGCGGTGAGCCCGCCGAACACGCCCGCGACGAGCACACAGCCGAGGAAGAACACCTTGATGGCGAACCCGTCCGGACCCAGCCACACGCCCCAGATCAGCCCGGCGACGAGGAAGCCGTTGTACAGCCCCTGATTGGCCGCCAGCGCCCGCGACTGTTCGGCGAACTCCTCGCTGAGGCCGAACGCGCGGCGACCGGAAGGCCGCGTCCACAGGAACATCTCCAGGATCAGGAACCACAGATGCAGCAGCGCGATCAGGACGATCAGGACGTTGGCGACGAGGGACATGGCGTGCTCGCGATGAGGCCGTTCGGCGATTGTCGCAGTGGCCGATTCGGTGGCGCAAATGGCCGTCGGCGAGGTGCGCTCAGGCGCCCGGGGATGCGGGCGCGGCCGCGCGAAAGGTCACCACCAGGACGTCGCGGTGTGCCGCTTGCGCCGGGTCGATCGGGGTCACCGCGGTGACGCCATGGCTGACGCGGGCGTCGATGACCATCGCTGCGTCCAGCGGATGGGCCAAGGTGAAGCTGCCCAGCAGCGCGCCGTCGTCGGCATGGATGGTGGTAGTCCCGCTCTCGATGTTCTGGCGATCGATCAGCAGTACCAGCACGTAATCGACGCCATCGTGGTGGACGCCCTCGGGAGTGGGCTCGCCCGGCTCGTCAGCACGCGCCTCGATGCGGAACTGATGCGCCTCGACATGCCAGCGGCGCGGCCCGCCGGCCGCCATCGGGGCGAACAGCGCATGCGCGAACTGCAAGATGCCACGCATGCTGGCGCCATCGGCCAGCGCCGGCCGGATCGGCAGGAACCAGCGCTGGATGTCGCCCTGCAACGGGTTGTAGCGCGCGCTCTGCCAGTGCGGCTGGTGCGACTGGCGTTGCAGCGTTCCGTCCGGCCCGATCGCGAAGGTGGCATGGCGCCGGCTGCGATGGCGGCCTACCGCGGCCAGGTAGGTGTCGGGCGCCAGATCGTTCCAGCTCGCGCGAAAGGCCGGCCAGTCGTCCATAGCCGACATCGGCAGCAACTGGCGCATGTGTTCGGCGGTGACGAAGGCGAAGCCGTCGCGATGCAGGCGGGCCTGCAAGGCGGGGCGGTCGAG
>CALCWL010000123.1 GCA_937906285.1 uncultured Rhodanobacter sp.
GTTCCGGCTGGCCTGCCTGGACGGCTGGCGCGGCTTCGTGATCGCGCAGACCGCTGCCAGCTACGCGCTGTACAAGCGCATGCGTTATTACGAGATGACGCGCAACCCGGCATCGGTCGCGGATGCGACCGATTTATTGAACAGGCTTCGCATGAACCGCTAAACACAAACCCGCCGTAATGCACGAGGCGGCGAACCCGCACAGCACCTTCGCCTCCTCTCCCCTCGGGAGAGGATTGAGGTGAGGGTACGGGGCCAGCCACAAGCTCCACTTGGTCACTCCCAAAGCCACCATGCCATCCAGAAAGCACTATCTCCTGTACGGCTCCGAGCGCTACGCGCTGGCCATCCTGCGTCCGCTGCAGGACGCGGTCCGCGCCCGCGGCGGCGAGGCGGCATGGTTCTTCGACGGCCCCGGCGCCGAGGATCTGGTCGAGGGCGAGCGTCTGCTCGACGTGGCCGGCGTGCGCGCGTGGAAGCCCGATGCCGTGCTGACTCCGGGCAACCACCTGCCGCATTTCTTCCCCGGCGTGAAGGTCGAGGTGTTCCACGGGTTCGACGCCGGCAAGCCGCGCCACATCTACATCCGCGGCTTCTTCGATCTGTACTGCACCACCGGCCCGCGCGATACAGCCCGGTTCCAGGCGCTGGCCGACCGGCTCGGCCACTTTGCGGTGACCGAGACCGGCTGGCCCAAGCTCGACCCGTTCATGCGCGAGATCGCCGGCCCGCTGCCGCCCGTGCGTCGGCCGCCGGTGATCCTCTACCACTCCACCTTCTCGCCGTCGTGGAGCGCCGCCGAGACGCTGTACGAGGAGGTGAAGCGATTGTCGCGCGACGGTCGCTGGCGCTGGATCGTCACTTTCCACCCGAAGATGAACCCGCAGACCACGGCGAAGTTCAAGGCACTGCAGAACGAGTACCTCACCTTCGCCGACAACGACAACATCCTGGAGCTGTTCCCGCAGGTCGACATGATGTGTTCGGACACGTCCTCGGCGCTCAACGAGTTCCTGCTCACCGGCAAGCCGGTGGTGACGTTCAAAAACCGCCGGCCCGGGCCGCAGCTGATCGACATCGACGACGCGAAGGATTTCGAGCCGGCGATCGAACGTGCGCTGGCGCGGCCGGCGGAACTGATGCAGGCGATCGCCGATTACGGCAACGCGATCCATCCGCACCGCGACGGCCATTCCAGCGAGCGCGTGCTCGACGCGATCGACGATTTCCTCGCCCGCGGCGGCCGCAACCGCCGGCGCAAGCCACTCAACCTGTGGCGCAAGCTGAAACTGCGTCGCCGCATCGGCTACTGGGGCCCGGCCTAGGGATGCCCTGATCCATTCAGCGCAGGCGGCATGACGCCCAGAAGGTTCGCAGGCGGCAGTGCGTGGCGCCGGCAAGGCTGGCTGCCTTGGCAAGCCGCGCGCTGCCGCCTGCGGGCCTTCTGGACGTCACCCCGTCTTTGGATTCAATCGGTAGGGGCCGGCTCTGTCTGTCCGCATCTCCGCGGCGCGCCTCCTTGACAGGCCGACGCCTGCCTTCGTCCGCGCACCACGAATCTGCACACAGACAGAGCCGGTGACGCCTGTGCTGAATGGATCAGGGCATCCCCAGACCCGGCCGCAGGCTAGAATCCCCCTCTTCCACCGCGAGTGCCCCCCCGTGTCGCCCAGCTCCCTCAGCCGCTCCGAACACCTGCGTGCAGTCTGGCCCTGGCTGCCGCTGTGGGTGCTGGTGGCGCTGTTGGCGATCTTCGCGCACGGCCCGATGCCGCTGTATTCCACCCGCACGCTGGCCGTGGCGTGGGACATGTTCAGCCATGGCCAGTGGCTGGTGCCGCACATCAACGGCCAGCCGTACAGCGAGAAGGCGCCGTTGCTGTTCTGGCTGATCGAGGCCGGCTGGTTCGTGTTCGGCGTCAGCGACGTGTG
>CALCWL010000124.1 GCA_937906285.1 uncultured Rhodanobacter sp.
TCGCGATGCTGATCATCTTCGCCTTCAACGTGCTGTTCTGGATGTTCTACTACCAGCTCGGCACCACCTTCAATTTCCTCGCCGAGAACCTGGTGGATCGCCGGCTGTTCGGCGGCTGGGCCTTCCCGGTGGGCTGGTTCCAGTCGGTGAGCCCGCTGGCCATCATCGTGTTCGCGCCGCTGGTGGCGCTGGTGTGGGCATGGCTGGACAGGCGCCGGCGCGAACCCTCGATCCCGCGCAAGTTCGGCCTAGGCCTGGTCTTCAATGCGCTGGGGTTCCTGGTGCTGGTGTACGCGCTGGGCCGGCTGCTCGGCACCGACGGGCTGATCCCGTTCTGGCCGCTGGTGCTGTGCTACGTGATGCAGACCCTGGGCGAGCTGTGCCTGTCGCCGATCGGCCTGTCGATGGTGACCAAGCTGGCGCCGCCGAAGCTGGTGGGCTTTGCGATGGGCGGCTGGTTTCTGTCGCTGGCGGTGGGCGGCAACCTGTCCGGCCTGTTCGCCAGCCGCATCACCGGCACCCACGGCCTCACTGCCAGCGCCGCGCTCGATGGTTTCACCTTCAGTTTCTGGCTGCTGCTCGGCGCCGGCGTGCTGCTGCTGGCCATCGCGCCGCTGGTGAACCGGTTGATGCACGGGGTGAGGTGAGGCTGGGAGTAGGGAATAGGGAATGGGAAGAGCGCCACGGTGCCAGCTTTGACGATTCTCTATTCCCTATTCCCTATTCCCTATTCCCGGCCCTCAAGCAAGCAACTTGTCCAGGATCCGCTCCAGCCACTGGCGCTCCTCGGGATCGAGCTTGGCCAGCACCTCGCGTTCGCGCGCGCGGGCCATCGGGGCGACGTCGTCGTGGATGGTCCAGCCGGCAGCGCTGAGCTTGAGCACGGAGCGGCGCTTGTCGTTGTCGTGTACCGCGCGATCCACCCGGCCCGCGGCAACCAGGCGCGCCAGCGCGCGGCTCACCGCCACCTTGTCCATCGCCGTGCGCTCGGCCACCTCGCGCGCGGACAGCCCCTCGAAGCGCGCCAGCACTGCCATCACCCGCCACTCCGTCACCGAGAGATCATGGCGGCTCTGGTAGTCGTCGGCGATCGTCTGACTGATCGTGTTGGACAGGATCGACAGTCGATACGGCAGGAAATGCTCCAGTTGCAACGGTGCGTGCTCGGCGCTGGCCGGGGCGCTCTTGTGGCGTAGGGACATGGGGCGGGTTCCTTGCAATTGGTTTCAATTGTAACTATAACGAAGGACTACCAGCGGTGATGGCATGCTTGTGAGCGGCCATCGTGCACCGACAATCAGGAGAGCGCCATGAACGCCCAGCCCAACCTTGGCATGCAGGTCAGCACGTTCGACAACCCGATGGGAATCGACGGCTTCGAATTCGTCGAGTTCGCCGCGCCCGTCGGCCGCGCCGGGGAGCTGCACCAACTGTTCAGGCGGATGGGCTTCACGGCGGTGCTGAAGCACAGGTCGCGGCCGATCACCGTGTATCGGCAGAACGGCGTGAACTTCCTGGTGAACGAGGATCCCGATTCCTTCGCCGCGGATTTCGCCAAGGCCCATGGCCCCTGCGCCTGCGGCTTCGCCATCCGCTTCCGCAAGCCCGGCGCGCAGGTGCTGCAGGCGGTGCTGGACAACGGCGGCGAGCAGGTCGGCCACAAGGAAGCGAGCAAGGCGGTCAACGCGGCGGTCATCAAGGGCATCGGCGACTGCATGCTGTACCTGGTCGACCGCTACGGCGACGTCGGCAGCATCTACGACGCCGACTACGAGGCGATCGCAGGCGCGGAACAGAACCCGACCGGGTTCGGCCTCACCTTCATCGACCATCTCACCCACAACCTGCATTTCGGCAACATGCAGAAGTGGTCGGACTACTACGAGAAGCTGTTCAACTTCCGCGAGATCCGCTACTTCGACATCAAGGGC
>CALCWL010000125.1 GCA_937906285.1 uncultured Rhodanobacter sp.
CGATGGTCAGCGCGCCGAGCAGCGGCACGCCGTTGCGCAGCAAGGTGCCCAGCGTACGGGCGATGCGCGCGGTCTCGATCTTCAGCAGCAGCGGCCCGAGCACGCGCAGCCCCAGCACCCGCGTGTGCCAGGCCAGGCGCGCCGCCGGATCGCGCAGGCGCGCGCGCCACACCAGCGCGCCGCCGATCAGCAGCACCGCGATCAGCCACCACCAGTCCGCCAGCAGGTTGCCTAGCGCCAGCACCGCCGCGGTGATCCACGGAATCGGCACCTGCATGTCCTGGAAGATCGGCACGAACTGCGGCACCACGTAAGCCAGCAACAGCACCAGCGAACCGAGCACGCCGACCATCAGGAATGCCGGATAGATCAGCGCATTGGTGATGCTGCCGCGCAAGGCCTGCGCGCGTTCCAGGTAATCGGCCAGCCGGCGCAGGGTCTCCTCCAGCGACCCGCCCGCCTCGCCCGCGCGCACCAGGCTGATGTACAGGCGCGGGAATACGCCGTGCTCCTCGTCCAGCGCCGCGGACAGGGTGGTGCCGCCGCGCACGCGGTCGCGCACGCGCTCGATCAGCTTCTTCGCCGACTCGCCTTCGGGCAGGTCGAGCAGGATGGTCAGCGCACGGTCCAGTGGCTGGCCCGCACCGAGCAGGGTCGCCAGCTGATGGGTGAACAGCGCCAGCTGGTCGCCGCTGAACGGGCCGCGCTTGAACATCCCGGCCAGCGTGCCGCCGGTCGCCGCGCCATCCGCCGAGCGCGCCTCCAGCGGCGTGTGCCCCTGGTCCTGCAGCCGCGCGATCACCTCCTCGACGCTGGCCGCCTCCATCTGGCCCTGCAGCGTTTCGCCGGCGTCGTTGACGGCCTTGTAGCGGTATTGGCTCACGGGGCGCGCCTCGCGAGCCGGGACTCAGCCTTCCTGCGTGACACGCATCACCTCCTCCAGCGTGGTGATGCCGGCGACGGCCTTGGCGATGCCGTCTTCGTACATGGTGCGCATGCCTTCGGCGCGAGCCTGTTTCTCGATCTCGCCTTCGCTGGCACGCTGCATCACCAGGCGGCGCAGCGGGTCGCTCATGGTGAGGAACTCCATGATCGCGCGGCGGCCGCGGTAGCCGCTGGGGTTGGCCGCGCTGGTGCCGGGTTTCCACAGGCGGATCGGGCGTTCGTCGGTGTATTTCTCCAGTTCGAACTGCGCGATCACCTCGGGCAAGGCCTCGTAGGCAATCGCGGTTTCCGGATCGAGCCGGCGCACCAGGCGCTGCGCCAGGATGCCGTTGATGGTGGAGCCGAGCAGGTAATCCTCCACGCCCATGTCGAGCAGGCGCGTGATGCCGCCCGCCGCGCTGTTGGTGTGCAGCGTGGAAAGCACC
>CALCWL010000126.1 GCA_937906285.1 uncultured Rhodanobacter sp.
CCGATCCAGCCCATGCCCACGTACAGCAGCACCGCCAGCTTGTGGTAGCGCCTGAGCAGGCCCAGCTCCAGCGCGCTGCCGGCCAGCGCCAGCGCCCACACCGCCACGAACAGGCTCCAGCCCCACGCGCCCGGCAGTGCAACGAGGGTGAACGGGGTGTAGGTGCCGGCGATCAGCACGTAGATCGCGATGTGGTCGAGCACGCGCAGCGTCGGCTTGGCCGCCGCCAGCGGGATCGAGTGATACAGCGTGGAGGCGGTGTACAGCAGCACCAGCGAGGTGCCGAACACCGCGCAGGCCACCACCGTCAGCGCATTGCCGTGCAGCGCCGCGAACGCCACCAGGGTCGCCAGCCCGGCAATGCTGAGCACGATGCCCAGGCCGTGAATGATGCTGCTGGCCAGCTCGTCGCCGAAGCTGTAGCGGGGCATGACGGCGCTGGACGATACGGACATCGGGACTCCCGGTGGCGCGGCATGCGCCCGCCTACCTTAACCGGCCGCGCACCCCGGTGCCTACCGTGGCACGGCGTCGCGGGCGCGTCATTCGATGATGAAGGCGCCGAACGCCACGCCGAGGTTCCAGCCCTCGCCCTTGCCACTGAGCGCCAGCGAGACATTGCCCTTGGTCAGCACCTGCGCCGCCGCCGACTTCTCCGCGCCTGCGTGCGCCACCGCTTCGGCATAGTGGCCCAGCACGTCGCGCACGTTGCTGACGCCAGTGAACTTGCCGATGCCGTCGGTGATCTTCGTCTTGCCGAAGGTCAGCCCGCCGCCCTTGGCACGCAGCTTCACCTGCAGGCTCTGGCCATTGCTGCAGCGGACCGTGCCGGTGCCCTTGGCGGTCTTGTAGAACACTGACCAGCCGGACAGCTGGAACGTCATCTTGCACGAGATGTCGCCCGCCCGCGCCGTCGACACCGGCAGCAGCGACGCCGCCGCCAGCAAACCCGCGACCCACCAGATGTTCATGCGCATGCCTTGGCTCCCGTGGAATCGGCCCGTCGCCGCGGGACGATTGTCGCAGAGCTTGCGCACGATGCCACCTGCGCCATTCGCCGATCGCGAGGTGCGGTCGCAGATGGACGTCCAGCCGTCCACTTGCGCGCGTCGGCACCACAGGCATAGGCTGCAGGCGCGACAGCACGATCCCCCGGC
The DNA here is from genome assembly GCA_937906285.1 of uncultured Rhodanobacter sp. Classification (GTDB taxonomy): domain Bacteria; phylum Pseudomonadota; class Gammaproteobacteria; order Xanthomonadales; family Rhodanobacteraceae; genus Rhodanobacter. The sequence continues at coordinate 1,158 of CALCWL010000126.1, forward strand.
GCGAGCCGCGTGGCTGCCGCTCCCCGCCATGCAGCCAGGAGGTCGTCATGTCTTCCATCAGTCTGCCGCTTGTCCAAGCCCGCCCGGAACCTGCCCGCATCGCCGCGCTCAGCGCGGCCATCGCACTGAACCTTGCCGTACTCCTTATCGCTGCACGGCCGCTGCCGGTGTCGCTGCCGACCCTGCCCGCACTCGCCCCGCCGCCCACGCTGGTGCATCTGATACCGCCGGCCCCGCTGCCGCCCGCGCCGCCGCCAGTGGAACTCAAGCCGCTGCCGCAGGCGCTGCCCACGCCCCGCGTGGTACCGCGCCCGATGCCGGCTCGCGTATCGCCGATGCCGGTCGGCGACGGCCAGCTCGTCGCGCCCGTGCAAGACGCGGCGCCGGCTGCGGCAACGGACAGCGGCACCCCGGCACCCGTCGCCGCGGTCGAAGCCAGCCTCGCCTACCTGGCCCACCCC
>CALCWL010000127.1 GCA_937906285.1 uncultured Rhodanobacter sp.
CGTGGAGCGCCCGCTGCGCACGCGCTGGATGAGCGCGATCAACCATCGCGTGGGCGCGTTCATGGGCAAGATCACCGCTTCGCCCAACAGCGACACCGGTACCGAGAAGACCGGCTTCGTCAACCGCCTGTACGCGTGGAGCCAGCGCAAGGGCGCCATGCATCAATGGAAGGCGGCGTTCAAGCGGCGTCACAAGAAGCTGTACAAGGCCGGAAAATACGTCGGCATCCTTGTGCTGCTGTGGCTGATTTTCCTGGCTCCCTGGCCATTGCTCCGCTAGCGGTCACGTTTCGCTCCATCCATGCGTCCTGGCAGCATCCTTTCCCCGGAGTGCCTCATGGATTCGCAAACCGCCCTGTTCCAGCAACACCGCCAGCGCCTGTTCGGCCTGGCCTACCGCATGCTCGGCACGCCCGCCGACGCCGAGGACGTGCTGCACGATGCCTGGCTGCGCTGGCACGCACAGAATGTCGCCGCGCTGGACGACCCGGAAGCCTGGCTGGTCACCGTGACCACGCGCATCGCGCTGGATCGCCTGCGCCGGGCCAAGACCGAACGCGCGCACTACTCCGGCCCCTGGCTGCCGGAGCCGCTGACCGTGGATGCCGACCAGCCCGAGGCGCAACTGGAACGCGCCGAAAGCCTCACCCTCACCTTTCTGCTGTTGCTGGAGCGGCTGAGCCCCGAGGAGCGTGCCGCCTTCCTGCTGCGCGAAGTGTTCGACTACAGCCACGCCGAAACGGCCTCGATGCTGGAAATCAGCGAAGACGCCTGCCGCCAGCGCGTGCACCGGGCGAAGCAGCGGCTGCGCGAGGATCGACCGCGCCAGACGATGCCGAACGCCGACATCCAGCGGCGCCTGCTCGAACGCTTCATGCAGGCGCTGCAGCAGCCGGACATGCCCACGTTGCGTGCCTTGTTTGCCGAAGACGCCATGAGCGTATCCGACGGCGGCGGCCTGGCGCGGGCCACCCTGCACCCGCTGCACGGCGCCGAGCGGCTGGCCCGGCTGTACATGCAGATCGCGCTGCAGCAGCAGCGCCATGGTGGCGTGCGCCACGAAATCCGTCAGCTCAACGGTACGCCGGCCCTGTTCGGCTGGCAGGGCGACACGCTGGTCTCGGCCAGTTGGATCGACGACGACGGCGAACGCATCACCGCGGTGCATGCCCTGCGCCACCCCGGCAAGCTTGCCCGGCTGGCGGCGGTCACGAAATCGACGGCGCCCACGTCCTTGCACTGAACGGCCGGTCCCGGCCGCACACCGCAAGGAGAACCCCATGCCTCGTTTCAACATCAACAAGCGCCTCGACGCCGTGAAGCCCTTGTTCGCCCTGGGCGAATACATCAAGAACTCCGGCATCGAACAAAGTCTGATCGAACTGGTACAGATGCGCGTTTCCCAACTCAACGGTTGCGCCTACTGCCTGGACATGCACAGCAAGGATGCCCGCGCCGCCGGCGAGACCGAGCAGCGCCTGTACGTGCTGCAGGCCTGGCGCGAGGCGCCGTTCTACAGCCCGCGCGAGCGTGCCGCGCTGGCCTGGTGCGAGGCGGTGACCCGGCTCGACCCGGTGCACGGCGTGCCGGACGAGGTCTACGAACAAGCCCGCACCGAATTCAGCGAAGAACAGCTGATCGACCTCAACATGGCAGTGATCGCGATCAACAGCTGGAACCGCATCGCCATTCCCTCTCGCGCGGAACCCGGTCACTACCGGGCGGCGCAACACTGAACCGGCGGCGCCTCGCGCAAACCGTGCACGACAAGCCTGCCTCGCGATGCGCGCCAACGGCGTATCCCGTCAACGGCATGACACCGGCTGGGGCACCACCATCCCGCGCCGATCCAACGAAAAGGCCGCGGCATGCCGCGGCCTTCGTTGCGCCCAGCGGCGTCCCGGATCAGGCCGCGAGGCGCTTCACGATGGCGTCGGCGAAGCTGCCGGTGCTGCCATTGCCGCCGATGTCCGGCGTCACGCTGTCGCGATCGTTCGTCATGGTGTCGCGGATCGCGGCGCGCAGCTTGTCGCCCTTGGCCACCATGTCCAGGTAGTCGAGCATGTCGGCCGCGGCCAGCAGCAGCGCGCACGGGTTGGCGATGCCCTTGCCGGCGATGTCGGGCGCCGAGCCGTGCACGGCCTCGAAGATC
>CALCWL010000128.1 GCA_937906285.1 uncultured Rhodanobacter sp.
CTGACGAAGTCCGCGAGGGTGGTGAAGTGCGGCTTGGCATCGCCGGTCAGGGCAATGAACAACACGTTGTCGCGGCACGCCCGCTCGATCGAACGCGAACTCACCATGCCTTGCGAGTACGCCAGCAGCACGGCCTTGAGCAGCATCGCCGGTGCATGGGCCGGCGCGCCGGCCTCATCATTGCGGTAGCGCGCATCGAATGCCGTCAGATCCAGCTGATCGACCAGATGGTGCACGGCATGGGCAAACGATCCCGGCACCAGCTGCGCTTGCAGGTCCACCGGCAACAGCCGCGGACTCATGTCGATGTGCTTGTAACGCGCCATGCCGATCCCCCTTGTTCGCCGGGAGCCATTGAAGCAAGATCGGCGGAGGTTTTTCTACAGCCTCGTTAGCTGCCTCAAATGCATCCACTCGAAAACGTGTTTGAATGGCTCCCGGATTGCGACTTCGGCGTTATGGATCACGCCTTCGTTGAGCACGGCCGCGACTACTCTTTTCTCGTCGAGGCGCGAATGGGCAAAGATCCCGGTCGGCACCAATTGCAGTTCACCCATGTCACCGATCTTGTCTACACGACAGCCGTGGCCGACGCTACTTGGGGCGAGTCTTGGGGCGAGGAGTTCGTTAACTATCAATCTTGGCTGGACGCTGGTGAGCCTGAGGGTTATGTATGGGGTACATGTTGGTCTTTGGCGTGGCCTGGCATGAGCGCAATCGAGCCGTCTAGCAAAGCAGCTGAGTGGTCTAGCCGGCTCGGAAGGACGATGTACGAGGCCAAGATCCAGACCGATCGTTTCTGCATCTCACTTGTTTTTCATAGCATACGCACCCGAAAGATCAGCAACGAAACTTCCACAGTTTCAAGCGGCGTCACTCCGCTGCCATCACCCGGCAGCTAACCAGTCATCCAAGCGGACGGCTTCGCCGCCGCTTAATTTCAGCATTAGGCATCACAAGGAGCATCTCGGTGGGTACCACATTCTGGATCAAGCGTTTTCTTACCGTTCTCGTTGGTGCTTTTGTCATCATTGGCACGGTACAAATGCTCAAAGGCCATGATTTGCTTTACTCCGTGACCCAAGCGGCAATATGGGGCGTCATCACGGCAACCGTGTTTGCGGTAGGCAGAATCTACCAATCTCGCCGAGGCCAGCACTGCGCAATCTGCAAAGACACGCCAGAAATGCAGCGGCTTGATCGTGGCGGCGATGCCTGACATTTCCGCAAGAGACTTCCCGTCAATCCCGGCTGCATGAGGCCTTTGCGCTGGGCGTTCGGGCCAATGTCGATCGTGATGTTGTCATGGTGGTGCATGCGGCGTGTCAGTGCGGCGCGGGTTTCAGCGAGTGTCAGGCTGCATTTCCGTCCCACAAGGGGATTTCCTTTGGCCATGACCGGTCTGGTTGAGTCGATACCGCCGACTCGGACCTCTCTATAAACCGCACCCGGGGAGCTCATTCGTTCATCGGACTGTCCGGTGTTCGGGGATCGGCCGATACACCGTTTGGACGTCCGAAATGAACCGGTGGCGCATGGATGACCCCTGTTTCGGCTCGCCAAACCCTGCCTCAACCCGCGCAAATCCTCGCCCCGAGACCTGCAATGACCTCGAAAGCCCCTGCTGCCACGGATTGCTTCATCGTGCTGTATCGCTGGCGTCTGCATGCCGGCGCCGAGGCGGCCTTCGTGCAAGGCTGGTCCCGCATCACCGAGTTGCTTCGATCGCGCGGTTCGCTCGGTTCTCGCCTGCATCGTGGCTCCGATGGGATCTGGTACAGCTATGCGCAGTGGCCGAGCGAGCAAATACGCCGCGACATCTTTGCGCTCGGTTCCCTCGACGAGGAGGCAAGCCACCGGATGAAGGCCGCCATTGCGGAGAGTTTTCCGGAGATCACGCTCGACGCAAGGGCCGACTACCTCGATGCACTGCGTCGTGAAGGCATCTGAGATGACGCAGCAGCCATGGACGGCCTGCGCACCAGCGGTATTCCTGCAAGCCTGATTCTTGCGGTATTTGCGCGGCATGATCGCGAAGCGCTGCGCCAGTGTCGTCCCTCGCGTGGCATCGGGAAGCAAGCCGCGGCCTGCGGCGAACCCGGAACGGGCTCGCGGCAGGCCGCGGAGCTTGCTCGACAGACTCAGTGCTGCTGCGCATCCGCGCTGGCGCCGGCGTCGCCGCTGGCCTGCGCCGAGGCGGAGAGGCCGCCGCGAGCCGAGCCGTGGGCGTTGGCATGGCCGCTGGCCGAGCCATTGCCGTGGGCGACGCGGCCGGCGTTGGCGCCGGTGGTGCCGCGGGCGGCGCCGGAGCCGGAGACGTCGAGTGACGCGTTGCCGGTGCGGCGTGCGGCACCCGCGGCCTGCGGCAGCAGGCCCGACGACGGAGGCGTCGAGTCATGCGACGACGGCTGTGCAGCGTCCGTGGCCGCGGTCCGTGACGCGTTGCCGGCGGCAGCCGCGCCGAGCGAGCCGTCGGCGCGCACCGACCGGGTACCGTTGGCGATCGCCTGTCCGGCGGTGTCCAGGCCGGCGCTGCCGGCGGCGTTGGCGGTTGCCGGGGCGCTCTGCACGCGATCCAGCGCGTTGCGGGTTCCGCGTTTGGCCGTCGAGACGGCTGAACGCGTCGAACCGGCGAGCTGACCGGCGGTATCAGCCGCGGCCTGGCGCGGGCCGGTGGCGTCGATGGCGCCGCTCGCGGAAGACCCCAGTTCGCCGGCACCGTTCAACGCCGCGTTGCCGTTGCCGGCGGGGTTGGCGGCGACCGAGCCGGCGAGGCTGCCGGCCGCACCCGCGCCCGCCTGGCCGTTCACCTGGCGAGTGGCCTGCGCGGCGGCACCGGTGGCCGCATCGGCGGCTGCCGCGGCACGCTGGTGCGGCGCGCGACGTTCGGCGGCACGGGGGTTCACGTCGGGAGCATGGAGATTGCCCATGCCGCGGGCGGCGCCGTCGATGCCGCCGCCGAGCTGGCCCATGGTGCTCGGCATGGGGCCACGCAAACCGCCGCCGATGCCGCCACCGAGTGCGCCGCCCAGCACCTGGGCATGCACCGGTACCGCCGTGGCCAGCGCGAAGGTGCCGGCAAGCAGGCCGATGGTGAGCGTCTTGTTGATGAGAGTCGTGTTGCGCATGGTAGGACCTCCTGCCAGCGGACGATCCGCGGCTTCCAAGGTCCTGTACGTCGCTGCCGGGGGAATCCTTCCGTACCGGCCAGTGACGCTTGGGCGGCGTTCAGTTTCAGGGCGACAGCAGGCCGTAACCGTAACGCGGGTCGCGACCGCGGGCGCCGAGCGGGCGCGCTTCGCCGATCAGCTGCTGCTGCACCTGGGCCGCGGCGCCGGTGCGCGGGGCTTCCAGCAGTCGCGCCGCTTTTCGCGCCACGATCGGCGCCGCGAACGAGGTGCCGCGCAGTGCGTTGCGGCCGCTGCCGACCACGCCGGACGCACAGAAATCCACCTGCTCGCCGCTGCCGGCTTCGGGCAGCACACGGTCGTGCGCGTCGACGCCGCTGACGCCGATCACGTCCGGGTACGCCGCCGGATACAGCGGTGGCGCCGCGGGGCCGTCGTTGCCCACGGCGCTGACCAGCACGTGGCCGCGGGCGATCATCGCCTGCACTGCACGCGCGAGCACCGGGTTGTCCGGACCGACCAGGCTGATGTTGATCACCGCCACGTGCTCGCGCGCCATCCACGCCAGCGCGTCCACCAGTTTCGAGGTGGCGCCGCCGACCGCATCGCCGCACCACAGGTCGGCGGCATACAGCGTGTCCGCGTCGCCGGCGACGAGGCGCGCGGCGACCGCCGTGCCGTGCCGCGACGGATTCGCCGTGGTGCAGCCGTGCCGCTCGATGCGCGCGTGCGCCAGCGCGGGATCGCCGGGATCGACGCCGCCGTCGATCAGCCCCACGCGTTGCGATGGCGCAACGGACGACGGCGCCGCTGCCGTCGCGACGCGGGCCGCGTCGCCCTCGCCGGCGGGCAGGTACAGGTGCTGATAGGTGAACGCTGCGCCCGGCGCGGCTCGCTGCAGGGCGCGCAGGGCGCGGGACGTGCGGCGGTCGCGGGTGTCGTGCAGCACCACGAAGTCCAGCCCCAGCGTGGCATCCGCCGACGTTTCGCGATCCACCACAAAACCGACTGCCTGCACGGCATCGCGTTGCGCCGTCGACAGGCCGGTGGCGAGGAATTCGCCGCGCAGGACCGGCGCGCCGTGCGGGTCGATGTCGACGCGCCGAGGCTCCCTGCGCCGCAGCGTGTCGATCTGCACTTTTCGCGTGAGGGCGAGCGGGCCGCGCAGCAGGTCGTCGACGCTGTGCAAGGGCGCAACGGGATCCAAGCCGGGCAGACGCGCGCCGGGCAGTTGCACGTTCGGCAATCCTTGCACCGGGCCGAGCACCTGCGCCTGCGCAGGCGCCACGCCGATCGAGGCGATGGCCAGCAGCAAAACGAACACGGCGGACGGACGGCGCATGGGCATGGCCAACGGCCTCGGGAGCAACGGGGCCGGATGCTAGCATGGCCCCGCTTTACGCCCTCGAACCGCGCCGACGCGCACGAGGGATGGAATCCACCCCTCCAGACGTAATGGAAGGTGATGCGTGAATTCGAGCGACGCCGTGCGCGAAGGACTGATCCCGCTGTTGCCGCGCCTGCGCCGGCTGGCGCGGGCGCTGGCCGGCCAGGCCGCCGACGCCGACGACCTGGTGCAGATCGTGCTGGAGCGCGCGCTCGCTCGTGCCGCGCAGTGGCGGCCGGATGCCGCGCTGGATCGGTGGGTGTTCGCGATCGCACGCAATGCCTGGCGCGACGAACTGCGCGCGCGCGGCCGTTCGCAGCATCTGTTCGCGCCGGAGGAAGCCGGCGAGATGGCGGCCGACCGCGCCAGTGCGCAGCCGGCGCAGCAACTGGAACTGGCGATGGCGCTGGCGGCGCTGCCGCCGGACCATCGCGAAGTGGTGGCCCTGGTGCTGGTCGAGGGCATGTCCTACGGCGAGGCCGCCGAGCTGCTGGAGGTGCCGGTGGGCACCGTCACCAGTCGCCTGGCTCGCGCCCGCGCCACCTTGCAGGCCCACCTTGGGAAAGAAGCATGAACGCGATCGACGACGACACCTTGCAGGCTTACGTGGATGGCGAACTCGACGCCGACGCGGCCGCGCGCGTCGACGCCGCGCTGGCGCACGACGCCGTGCTCGCCCACCGCGTGCAGCAGGCGCGTGCCGTGCGCGCGCAACTGCATGCCGCGTTCGACCCGGTGCTCGACGAGCCGGTGCCGGCGCGGTTGTCCGCCTTGCTGCAGCCGCCCGCCGCGCCGGCGCTCGCCGGTGGACGTCATGCGCACGCCATGCATCGCCGCGCACCACGGCGCTGGTATGTGGGCGCCGCGCTGGCCGCGTCGGTGGCACTGCTGGCCGTGGCCCTGTGGTGGCCGCACGCCGGCGGCGACATGCTGCGCATGCACGGCGGCCAGTCGTTTGCCGCCGGTCCGCTGGAGCAAGCGCTGAATCATGCGCTGGCAAGCGAACCGGAAGCAGATGCGCAGGTGGCGATCGGCCTGAGTTTCCGCAGCAACGACGGGCACATCTGCCGCAGCTTCGTGCTGCATCGTGCACCGGCGCGCGCCGGGCTCGCCTGCCATGGCGACGGCGGCTGGAGCGTGCCCGTGCTCACCGCGGCGCCCTCGCCCGGGGACGACGGCGAACTGCGCCAGGCCGCCAGCGACTTGCCGAGCGCGGTGCGCGCCGCGATCGACGCCCGCTTGCGCGGCGAAGTCTTCGATGCGAAACAGGAGCGCGCAGCGCGCGACGCCGGCTGGCAGTAACCGTGCAGCCCATCACGCGGACTGCGCGACTGCGGCCGTCGACGGTCTTGCATCGCCGGTCCGCTGCCGTGCAGGCTAGGCAGCGCCCGACCGTCGGCCGGCCGCCACCTTCCAATGCGGAGACATACGCCATGTTCAGTCACGTGATGGTCGGCTCGAACGACATCGAACGGGCAAAGCGCTTCTATGACGCCGTGCTGGGTACGCTGGGAGTGGGCCAACCGCACCGCGACCGGACCTCCACCGGCCACGACCGCCTGTTCTATCGGCACGACGGCAACACCTTCTGCGTGAGCGAGCCGATCGACGGCGGCGCGGCAACGTTCGCCAACGGCGGCACGATCGGCTTCAAGTGCAACTCGCCCGAACAGGTGCGCGCGTTCCACGACACCGCCGTGGCCCACGGCGGCACCTCGATCGAACAGCCGCCCGGGCTGCGCGAAAGCGGCTTTGGCGCGCTGTACCTGGCCTACGTGCGCGACCCCGACGGCAACAAGCTGTGCGCGAGCCATCGCGTCAGGCGGGAGGAGTGAGAGCGGGCGAGAAGATGTCTTGTGCCGAGCCGCGCGGAGAGCCCGGAAGGCCCAGTGACGTCATCCCAGCGAACGCGGGAATCCCTGGTGCGCCCCGCAAGATCAAGACGAATTCCCGCGTCCGAACTTCCTTTCGTTGAAACGCAGGAGCACGCATGAACCAGACCGCGAACGCCTCCGACCACCACACTTCGCGCATCGCCCGGCCACGCTGGGTGGCCACGGTGATCCGCCATCCCTCGGCGATCCTCCTGCTGGTGCAGCTGGCCGGCTTGCTGCTGTATCCGTTCATCGAGCAGACGCATTCGGCGCGCGCGTTGTTCGGCGCGTTCGGTGTGGTGGTGTTGCTGCTGACGATCGCGATGGTGCAGCGCACGCGCGGACGCGGCTGGGTGAGCCTGGCGATCGCGGTGCCGGCAGTGGTATTGAACGTGATGGGCCTGACGCTGGAGCTGCCGGCGCTGCGGCCCTGGTGGGCGGCGCTGGAGGCGCTGTTCTACTTCTACGCGGCCGGCTGCCTGATCGCGTACATGCTGGCCGACCGGCGCGCCACCACCGACGAGCTGTTCGCCGCCGGGGCCACCTTCACCCTGCTGGTGTGGGCGTTCACCTATCTGTTCGTGCTGTGCCAGACGCTGCAGCCTGGCTGTTTTTCCGCCGCGGTCGACCCGCAGGCGCCGCGCACGTGGACCGAGCTGCTGTTTCTGAGTTTCGCGCTGATGTCGAGCACCGGCATCGGCGATGTCATCCCGATCACGGTGCATGCGCGCGCGGTGGCCAGCCTGGAGATGTTCGTCGGCGTGATGTATCTCGCGCTGGTGGTCTCGCGGCTGATCGGGCTCACCATCGCTCCGTCGGCAGCGGGCGGCAAGCGCGGAGAATCGTGATTTTTCGACCGGATGAGGAGGTTCGCATGAACGCGCCAGACGCCACCCGCAAGCCGCTGATCACGCGACCGGCGCAGGGCCGCCGCTACGACATGGGCCGCATGCGCGCGGTATTCCATGCCGATGGCGCGCAGACTGCCGAGCGCTACTCGCTGTCGGAGTGGTGGCTGCAGCCGCGCACCGGCGGGCCGGGCAGCCATGCCCATGACGACGACCACATCTATTACGTCCTCGCCGGCACGCTCAGCGTCTGCATCGACGGCGAGTGGGCGCCGGCGCCGCGCGGCAGCTGGGTGCTGATCCCCGGTGGCACGCCGCACGATTTCGAGAATCGCGACGCGGCCGAATGCGGTTTCCTGTGCATCAACACGCCCGCCGGCTTCGAACGGAAGATGCCCGAACTGGTGGCCTGGTTTGCCGACAACCCGCTGGGCGACGCCCGGTCCGATTGACTCGCGCCTGCCGGGCGGACGGGGCTCACTGGACGTCGCACGCCGACTGCAAGATACTGCGGCAGTCGGCACGTAAACGTTTACATCCCGCGCGCCCGACCCCACCGATCCAAGCTCCGCTGACGACGAGGAATCCCCCGATGCGCCTCCCGGCCGCCTTCCGCCATTTCCTGCTCGGCCTGTGCGCCAGCGCCTTGCTGGTTGGCTCCGCCCTCGCGGCCACGCCGGCCACCGTGCAGATCCGCGTCGACGCGCAGGCCGCCGGCACGCCGTTCCCGCACTTCTGGGAAACCATGTTCGGCTCCGGCCGCGCCTCGCTGTCGCTGCGCGACGATTACCGCAAGGACCTGGACGCCGTGCGCGAGGCTACCGGCCTCAGCTACATCCGCTTCCACGGCATCTTCGACCACGACGTGGGCATGGTGAACCGCGACCCGGACGGCTCGATCCGCTACAACTTCTCCTACATCGACCAGATCTACGACGGCCTGCTCGAGCACGGCGTGAAGCCCTTCATCGAGCTGGGCTTCATGCCGCCGGCACTGACCTCCGACCCGAACGAGCTGCAGGAGTTCTGGTATCACCCCAACCGCGCGCCGCCGAAGAACTACGCCGAGTGGGACGCGATGATCACCGCCTTCGCCCGCCACCTGGTCGCGCGTTACGGCATCGACGAGGTAGCCAGCTGGTACTTCGAGGTGTGGAACGAGCCGAACATCGGCTTCTGGGCCGGCGAGCCGAAGCAGTCCACCTACTACACGCTGTACGACCACACCGCCCGCGCGCTGAAGGCGGTGAACCCGCGCCTGCGCGTCGGCGGGCCGGCCACCGCACAGGGCGCGTGGGCCACGGATTTCCTGGCGCACACGAAAAAGAACAACGTGCCGGTCGATTTCCTCAGCACCCACGTCTACGGCGACGACACCGCGCAGAACGTGTTCCACAGCGACGAGCACATCCCGCGCCGCGACATGGTCTGCCGCACGGTGGACAAGGTGCACAAGGAGATCCTCGCCTCGCCCTACCCGCAGATGCCGCTGGTGTTCAGCGAGTACAACGCCAGCTACGCCAACCTGCCCAACGTCACCGACACCGTGTTCATGGGGCCGTGGATGGCCAACACGATCCGCGAGTGCGCCGGCAAGATCCAGATCATGAGCTACTGGTCGTTCTCCGACGTGTTCGAGGAACAGGGCATCGTGCGCAATCCGTTCTACGGCGGCTTCGGCCTGATCGCCGCGCGACGCATCCCCAAGCCCGCATTCAACGCCTTCGCGATGCTGCACAAGCTGGGCGATCGCCAGCTGAAATCGGACTCCGACTCGGCCCTGGTGACCAGGCGCGACGACGGCACCGTGGTGCTGGCACTGTGGAACTACGCCCCGCCGGTGGGCGACACCGCCAGCTACACGCCCGGCAAGCCCCGGGGCACGAACAGGCATTTCAGCGTCGACGTGCGCAACCTCGCCGCCGGCGCCCATGCCACCGTGTGGCGGCTGGACGAAAACCACGGCAACGCGGTAGCCGCGTTCGACCAGATGGGTCGCCCGGACTTCCCCAGCCGCGCGCAGATCGCCGCCTTGCGCAAGGCCGGCGAGATGGCGCCGCCGGAGCGTGTGGACCTGCACGACGGCAAGCTGCAGCTCGACATTCCGCCTCAAGGCCTGGTCGTGGTCGAGCTGCGCTGAGGAAGACGCAACATCGCGGGCGCGCCATGCGCCCGCGATCTCAGCCGCTGGCCGCTACCGGCTCGCCCACGCGCCGCCGCTGCGCGTATTCGCGGCACAACTGCTCCACCAGCGCCCGGTGGTCGGGCAGATCCTGCAACGCCCGCTCGGCCACCCGCCGGATCATCGCGAACTCGCGCCGCGCTTCGTCCATCTGCGGCCAGGCGCTGCGCGCGTGCTCCAGGTCGGTCTTGAACTCCATGCCGTAGAGCACGTATTGCCAGCTCGCCGGCATGAACATCTCCAGGTCGGTGACGAAGTCCAGCCGGTGCGGCGGGCGACGCCGCCACAACTGCAGGCGATCGCGCAGCGACTGCGGGATGCTGGCCGGGTTGCTGTTGTCGATCCAGAATGCCGAGTCGCGCCGCTGCGACAGGCAGTAGTGCATCTTGATGAAATCGATGATGCGCTCGTAGCGCGCCACCATCATCTCGTTGAAGCGCCGCGCCGTGCGTTCCATGTCGTCGTGGTCAGCCGGGAACAGGTGGGTCAGCATGCACGCCGCCAGCTCGACCAGCGCGATGCCGGTGGATTCCAGCGGTTCCACGAACCCGCCGGCCAGCCCGACCGCCACGCAGTTGCCGCGCCAGTGTTCCGGGCGATAGCCGGTCTCGAACTTGAGGTGCTGAGCTTCCAGCTTGTCGGCCGAAGCACCGACGTAGCGGCGCGCGATCTCCTCGGCCTGCGTGTCATCCATGTGCCGCGACGAGTAGACGTGGCCGATGCCGCGGCGCTTCTGCAGGCCGATGTCCCAGATCCAGCCAGCCGACTGCGCGGTGGCCCGGGTATACGGCAGGATCGGCGTGTCCGGCGCCGGATACGGCACCTGCAAGGCCACCGCACGGTCGACGAACAGCACATCGCGGCGGCTGCGGAACGCCGAGCGCATCGCGCCGCCGATCAGGCTGCCGCGCAGGCCGGTGCAATCCACGTAGAGGTCGGCGGTGAGCGCGCCAAGTTCGGTGGTGACCACCCGCGCGATGTTGCCCCGCTCGTCCAGTTCCGTGCGCTCGACCGTGGCCAGATGGCGCCTCACGCCCAGGCCCTGGCCGTGCTCGGCCAGGGTGGCGGCGAAGGCGGCCGCGTCGAAGTGATAGGCATGGTTCATCGGCGCCTGGTAATCGGCATCGGTGGCGTGCTTCGGCGCGCGCCCGTGATCGACCAGGCGGCTCTGCATGGTCACCGCCTCGGCGAACGGCGTGCCTTCGGGCGCCGCACCCAGCAGCCAGTATGGCAACAACTCGGGGCTGCCCGGCCGGCGGCTGGGCGTGTTGAAGGGGTGGAAGAACCGATCCGCCCCCGGCGTACCCGGCGGCCGTACCCAATGGACGTACTGGATGCCCTGCTTGAACGTCGCCGTGGCGCCGACCAGGAACCGGCGTTCGTCCAGGCCGATCGCCGCCAGCGTGCCCCGGATCGAGGGAAAGGTCGCCTCGCCGACGCCGAGCAGGCGGATGTTCGGCGACTCGACCAGCTCCACGTGGACGGCGTCCGGCGCCGCGCTGTTCATGGCCCTGGCCAGATAGCAGGCGGTCAGCCAGCCGGCCGTGCCGCCCCCGACGACCAACACCTTGGTGAGACGTGACATGAATCCCTCCCCTGCTGCCATGCAGCAAGCAAATTCGAGATATCCGCAGTAGCATCCGGATTGACAGCGCTGTCATGTTGTAATTGACAGCGCTATCAATCAGCCTACCGCAAGCTCACGATATTGGGGAGAGGGAGACCATGAAACTTCGCTATTCCGCGCTGTACATCGCCGTGACCGCCGTATTTGCATCGGCCGCGGTCCACGCGGCGGGCCAGCAGGCAAGCCAGCCGACGGAGAAAACTCCCTCAGCCAGCAAGGTCAAGAACCTGGATGCCGTCCAGGTCACCGCGACCAAGCGCGAGACACCGCTGCAGAAAACCCCGATCGCCATCACTGCGATCGGCGGCGACACGCTCGACAAGGAGCGCGTCATGACGGTGCAGGACCTGACCAAGCTGGTGCCCGGTCTGCAAGGCACGTCGCAAGGCGACCACGGCGTGGTCACGCTGACCCTGCGCGGCATCGGCAACGACAGCGCCAAGACCGAGTATGCCGATCCGGAGGTCGCCACCTTCGTCGACGGCGTCTACACTCCGCGCGCCGAGGCCGCGGCCAGCCTGCTGCTGGACATGGACAGCGTGGAAGTGCTGCGTGGCCCGCAGGGCACCCTGTGGGGGCGCAACTCCACCGCCGGCGCGATCAGCTTCAACACGGTCAAGCCGGACATCGACGGCGGCTTCTACGGCAACGGCAGCATCGGCCTGGGCAACTACAATCAGAGCGGCCTGCGCGCGGCGGTGAACCTGCCGATCAGCAGCACCTTCGCGATGCGCGTGGCGGCAGTGCACGAACAGCATGACGGCTACGTCGACTACCAGAATCCGGTGGGCCAGATCCCGACGCTGGCGCAGCAGCAGGCCAACTATCTCGCCTCCGGCGGCGATCCGGCCGCTTTCCGGCCGATCGACACCAACCTGTTCGTGCAGAAGGGCCCGAAGTACAACTCCCAGGACCAGTCCGCCGCGCGCGTGAGCGCCCGCTGGCGTCCCGGCGACAATTTCCTGTGGGATCTGTCGTACGAGTACTTCAAGGATCGCGGCACGCCGGGCATGAACCTGATGCAGCACCCGCGTGCGGGACAGGATTTCTGGTCCGCGCTGATCGACGTGGCGCCGTACCTGGACCGCAGCTCGCACTCGGTGCGCAGCCGCATGGACTGGATCATCAACGACAGCCTGGAGCTGACCTATGTCGCCGGCTACAGCCGTTACTCGGGCAAGAGCGACTTCGACCAGGACGGCGGCGTCAACGTGCCGACCAGTTTCACCACCAACGGCGTCTACCAGGAAGACCGCACCAACCACTCCAATTACGTCAGCTCCAGCCACGAATTCAACCTCAAGTCGCGCGGCGACAACACGGTGGACTGGATCCTCGGCGCGTACTACGAGCACGAGAACAACAACATCCGGTTCGACATCCCGATCATGAACGGGACCCAGCAGGGCACGGTCAGCTGGCAAGGCTCGTTCATCCAGCCCGAAGAGCTGGTCACCGCCACCGCCGCCTTCGCCCAGGCCACCTGGAACATGAGCGACAGCTGGCACCTCACCGGCGGCGCGCGCTGGTCGCACGACAAGCGCGAGAACCGCGGCGGCGTCAACTGGGGCTGGGCCTACGACCCGGCCTATCCGCAGCAGCCCATCTCGCCCGGCCAGCAGCCCGGCGACGTCGGCTTCGCCATCAGCCAGCACAACGACGCCACCTACAGCAAGAGCAAGCCCACCTGGCTGCTGCGCATCAACCATGACATCGGCGCCGACAGCATGATCTACGCGAGCGTGTCCACCGGCTACAAGTCCGGCGGCACGCAGGACGGCGGTGCGCTGTACCAGCCCGAGACGCTGACCAACTACGAGATCGGCGCCAAGCTCGCGTTCCTCGACGGCCACCTGACCTGGAACAGCGCCGCGTATTACGAAGTGTTCAAGAACTACCAGCTGTCGGCACCGGTCACCTATCCCGACGGTTCGCACGGGCTCGGCTTCTCCAACGTCGGCGGCAAGACCAAGGTGGCCGGCTTCGAATCGGAGCTGGCCTGGCAGTCGATCAACGACCGCGCCAACCTCGTGTTGTCCTTGATCCCCGAGAAGAAGCTGGGCACGGAGAAGTACGCCGCCAGCAACGACTACTACGTGCCGACCATCTGCCCGCCGGAGTCGACCATCAGCAACAACTGCATGGATATCTCCGGCAACGACTTGCCGCACGCTCCCAACGTGTCGCTCACCGCCATCTACGAGCACGACTTCGTGCTGGGCAGCGGCGCTCGCCTGACGCCCCGAATCAGCGCGCAGTACCAGAGCGCCCAGTGGCTCAGCTGGTTCAACTTCGGCGCAGGCGACAAGCAGAAGGCCTACGCCCGCGGCGATCTCTCGTTGCGTTACACCGAGCCCGGCGACAAGTGGTACATCAACGCGTACATGCAGAATGTCACCGACGGCAAGGTCAAGAGCAACGCGGCGGGCAGCACCCTGCTGGCCGACGGCAGCGTGGCCTTCACCTCGCAATACCTGCCGCCACGCACCTACGGCGTGCAGTTCGGGTTCTGGTTCTAGGCTCCACGCGGTTTGCTCCAACGGCGACAGGGTCCCTCCCCTCCTGTCGCCGAGGATGCCCCGGCAACGGGGCATCCTTTTTTTGTCCGCGATGGATGGCCTGCAATGCGAGCGATCCGGTGCAGCGGCAGCGCGGATTCTTGCCACTCACGAATGGCGCCACATCCGGCCGTGGCGATCCATGACCACTCCCCGCGTGCGCTTGCTGTCACAAGCTACGCTCGGCGCGAACGGATTCCATGGCGACGCGGGGCAAGCGAGGAAGCCGAAGCGCCTCCTGGCGGCCACCCTTCGACTTCGGCCCTGCGGGCCTGCGTCCCGAGCCTGCCCCGGACTTGATCCGGGGCGAACGGGCAGGAGCCCAAGGCCTCGGCTCAGGGTGCCTTGCAGGTCAGCGTCTTGTCCGCCACGGTGCCCAGCGCCACCTCGGTGAAGGCGATGCGTTCGCCGCGGCTGCTGGTCCACTCGAATGGCCGATCCAGCCTGCTCATGTCGGCGCCCGCGTCGCGGAAACATTTCAACGGAATGCCCACGCGCAGCCATTGCCCGCGCGGCAACGCCGCGAGTTGAGAGCCAATCGGAATCCGGGCGCCACAGGACTTGCCGCAGGTCACGCCGATGGTCGCGCCCTGGGGCGACAGCGCATCGATGCGCATGGTGGCCACCAGCATCACGTCGCCATTGGTCTGGCGATCCAGGTCCAGCGGCGAACTGCTCGTCAATGCGGCCGTCGCCGTGCCGCCAGCCGACCAGCTCAAGCGTCGCGCGTCTTCCTGCGCCTTGTAGTCGAGGGCGGCCACGTGCAGGCTGCCGTCGCCGGTGGCGGAAGGCGCCGACGACACCGTGTCGCTTTCGCCGTTGGCCGCCGTCAGCTGCAAGGCAAAACCGTGCGCCGCCTGGCCGCGCACGAAGTACACCCCGGCGCGCTCGTCATCCAGCGCCACGCCGGCCTGCTCCGGCAAGGTGCCGAGTTCGCGGTGATCGGCATAGGTGAGGCCGTAGCCGTAAGGGAACTGCGGGTCGTAACCAGGCTGGCCCACGTTGAGCGGCGTCTGGATCGCCGTGCGCGGCCACGAGTAGGGCAACTTGCCGTGGAAGTCGTAGTCGATCGAGCCATCGCCTTTGCGCAGCAGCACGTCGGCGATGCCCTCGCCCTCGCTGCCCGGCAGCCATGCCACCACGAACGCATCGGCGGCGTTGATCTCGCGATTCATCCACAATGGCCGGCCGGTGATGAACAGCGCCACCACCGGCACGCCCTGCCCGTGCAGGCGGCGCAGCAGGTCGAGGTCGTGGTCGTTGCCGGGCTTGTAGGCGAGGTTGGGCAGGTCGCCCTGGAACTCGGCATAGGGATCCTCGCCGAACACCACGATGGCGGCGTCAGGCTTCTGCTGGTAGCTGCCGTCGACCGACAGCTCGGCCGTGCCGCCCGCCGCGCGCACCTGTGCATCGATGCCGGCCCAGATCGAGGTCGCGCCCGGAAAGTTCGCGTTGGTGAGACCGGTGCCCTGCCAGGTCAGGGTCCAGCCACCGTTCTGCTTGGAGATGTTGTCCGCACCGTCGCCGGCCACCAGGATGCGCTTGCGCGGGTCCAGCGGCAGCAGGCCGTGATTGTTCTTCAGCAGCACCAGCGACTCGCGCACCGCGCGCCGCGCCACGGCCCGATGCGCGACGCTGCCGATCACCTGCGCCGACGAACGCGCCAGCGGATTCTGGCTGGGCAGGCCCGCCTTGAACATGCCCAGGCGCATCTTCACGCGCAGGATGCGGGTCACCGCATCGTTCACCCGGCTCATCGGGATCGCGCCGGACTTCACCTCGGCCAGCGTGTTGCGGTACAGCCCCTTCCAGGAATCGGGCGCCTCCAGCATGTCCAGGCCGGCGTTGTAGGCGGCGGCGCAATCCTCGTTGGTACAACCAGGCACCTGGCCATGCGCGTTCCAGTCGCCCAGCACGATGCCGTCGAAGCCCATGCGCTTTTTCAGCACGTCGGTGATCAACGCCTTGTTGCCGGCCATCTTCACTCCGTTCCAGCTGGAGAAGGACACCATCACCACCTGCACGCCGGCGCGGATTGCCGGCGGATAACCCGCGCCATGCACGTCGCGCAGCACCGCCTCGCTGACCTCGGCGTCGCCCTGGTCCTTGCCGTCCTTCGTGCCGCCGTCGCCGAGGAAGTGCTTGGCGGTGGCGATCACGTGGTCCGCATCGAGGAACTGCGGCGTGCCGACCGCTCCCTCCAGCCCGGTGACGATCTGCGAGGCGTATGCCGCCACCAGTTTCGGGTTCTCCGAATAGCCCTCGTAGGCGCGCCCCCAGCGGCTGTCGCGCGGCACCGTCAGCGTCGGGGCAAAAGTCCAGTTGATGCCGCTGGCGCGCAGCTCCCGCGCGGTGACCTTGCCGATGTCGCGCAGCAGTTCGGGATCGCGCGTGGCGCCCAGGCCCACGTTCTGCGGAAACAGCGTGCTGCCGACCAGGTTGTTGTGACCGTGCACGGCGTCGATGCCGAACAGCACCGGAATCGCGGGGCGGCCGTCGGTGCGCTCCAGCGAGGCGCGATGGAACGCATCGGCCAGCTTCTTCCACTGCGCGGCGGTGCCGTACTCGCCGCCGTCCGGCCCGGAATTGCCGCCGGCCAGGATCGAGCCCAGACGATATTGACGCGCCTCCTGCGCGGTCACGTACTTGATGTCGGCCTGGATCATCTGGCCGACCTTGTCCTCTACCGACATGCGATCCAGCAGGGCCTTCACTCGCGCGTCGAGGGCGGGATCGGGCGGCAGCGGCGAACTTACCCTGGGCCACCGCTGCGGATGCACGGTGGTCGATGTGTCGACCGCACGCCCCGGCCCGGCAACGAGCAAGGCGCCAGCGATCGAGACGACCACCAGACGGCGGGACAGGCCCCGGGTCGGGCGAAAGGACTGTGGCACGTGAGGCTCCAGGCTGGCACGCACGCAAGGCGCGGAAGCCGCAGCGTGACACAATTGACAGCGCTGTCAATTTGCGGGGCAACATGGCCGCGAAATGCAGTCGCGGCGATTCAGGGAGGAGGTGCGGTGGAGTCGCGAACTTCCAGCGAGAAGGGCATTTCCACCAGCCGTCCCGGCCCGCGCCCGCGCAGGACCTCGAGCAGCTGCAGCGCCGCGACCTTGCCCATCTCGCGGCTGGGCTGGCGGATCGTGGTCAGCGCCGGCCACAGCTGGCTGGCCAGCGGGATGTCGTCGAAGCCGCACACGGAAACATCCTGCGGCACCTTCATGCCCCGCTCGTTGGCCACCCACATCACGCCGCTGGCCATGTCGTCATTGGCCGCAAACACCGCCGTCGGGCGCTTCTTCAGGGCAAACAACTGCCGCGCCGCCGCCACGCCCGAGGCGAAAGTGAAAGCCCCCTGCACCACCAGGGCCGGGTCCTCGGCCAGGCCGGCAGCGGCCATGGCCTCGCGATAACCGGCCAGTCGCCAGCGACTGGCGCCGTGGTCGGCAATACCCGAGACGTGCGCAATCCGCCGGTGCCCCAGCGACAGCAGGTGCTCGACCATCGTGCGCGCGGCGAGTTGCTCGTCCATCGCCACGCCGATGTTGTTCTCACGCGACACCGGCGACACGCTGGCGAACGGCACCTGGCGTTCGCGCAGGCGCTTGAGCAGCGGTGCGTAGTCGGTGATCGGCGGGGTCAGCACGATGCCGTCGGGATGATGGTCGGAGATCACCGCATCGAGCCGGCGCACGAAATCCTCGCCGCGCATGCGCAGCGGCCGCACCATCATGTTGTAGCGGTGCGCGTCGCAGGCCTCGAGCACGCCATCCTGGATCTCGGCCAGGTAGGTCGAGGCGGGGTTGTCGTTGTTGTCGTACAGCATCGCCACCAGGAACGAACGATTGCCGGCCAGGCTGCGCGCCGACGACAGCGGCCGATAATCCATTGCCTCCATCGCCGCCGTCACGCGCTTGCGTGTGGCGTCGCTGACGTTGGCCTCGTCGTTGAGCACGCGCGATACCGTCTTGGGCGATACGCCAGCGCGTCGTGCCACGTCTTCCAGCCTTACCCGCATGCCTTGGTCCAAGTGTTGCCGCGCCTGCATTCAACTATGCGGTCAGCGCCGGCACGTTTACAAGAACTGCCACGAGCGGCCGTCGGCAGCCGCCCGGACCCGCGCCGCCGGGGCATGAATACGTATGCATCGGGTAGTCGTCGGCGCGCGCGGCTGCCTACCATGCCGGATGACCGGACCGGTCGGGTGCCGCGGATGCTGCACTCGCAACGTGCAGGCCGGGCGCGGCCGTGACATAACACCTGTCGGAGAATCCAGCACATGAGCCGCATGACCCGCCGCCATACTTCCAAGCTCCCGCCATGTTGAGCCTGATCCTGGCTGTCGCCCTCGCCAGTGCGCCATCGGAAGCGCCGGTGTGGCACGACGGGCTGGACTGGCACGGGGTGCACGTGGGCATCCAGCGCGACGCGCAAGGCGCCTGGACCCTGGCGTGGCCGTTCGGCCAGCGGGTGATCGCGCCGCCGCCGTTCAAGGCCGATACCGCCAGCGCGCTGTTCGACGGCCTCTACGCCATGGCGCAGGACGACCTCCACCAGGACTCGGTGAGCGCAATCCGCGACGGCGCGTTCGATCATGGCGCGCCGATTCCCTGCCACTGCTTCGAAACCGGATTGAAGTGGCCGTACGTGTGGACGCGCGACCTGTCCTACGCGATCGACCTCGGCTTGTGGCGGTTCGATCGCGTCCGGGCACGCAACGGGCTGGAGTTCAAGCTGTCCGGCGTACGCGAACCCTCCGCGCCGCAGGGCCTGTACGTGATGCAGGACACCGGCTCGGGCGGCAGCTGGCCGATCAGCACGGACCGCGTGGTATGGTTCCTCGCCGCGCGCCACCTGCAGGACGATGCCGCGTTCGCCGACAAGTTGCGCCCGGCCCTGGACGACACCCTCGCGCAGGACCGGCAGTATGCCTTCGACGCGGACGCCGGCCTGTACCGCGGCGAGACCTCGTTCCTGGACTGGCGCGAACAGACCTATCCGGCGTGGACCGCCAACGAGGTCACCTTCATCGGCCAGTCGTTCGCACTGTCGACCAACGTGCTGCATTACGAGGCGCTGGAGCTGGCCGCCGAGCTCGCCGGCAAACGCCACGAGGCCACCGCCCGGAACACCTACCGCACCCAGGCCGCGGCGCTGAAGCAGGCGATCAACCTGCACTTCTGGCGCGCCGATCGCGGCATGTACATGAGCTACATCGGCGGCGACGGCACGCCGGTGGACAGCTACGACCTGCTCGGCATCTCGCTGGCGATCGTCAGCGGCGTGGCCGACGGCGAACGCGCGCGGCAGACGCTGGAAAACTACCCCACCTGGCCGGCCGGCAGTCCGGTGATCTGGCCCGAGCGCAGCGACCAGCCTGTCTACCACAACCGCGCGATCTGGCCGTTCGTCAGCGCCTACGCGCTGCGCGCCGCGCGCACGGTGAACGATCCGGCGCGCATCGCCCATGAAATCACCTCGGTGATGCGCGGCGCGGCGCTCTACGGCTCCAACATGGAGAACTACGAGTTGCTCACCCAGGGCCAGCACGTGGACGAGGGCAAGTTGAGCGGCCCGGTGGTCAATTCGCCGCGCCAGCTGTGGTCGGTGGCGGCGTACCTGG
>CALCWL010000129.1 GCA_937906285.1 uncultured Rhodanobacter sp.
ACCTTTCCGCTGTTCGCCGCCGCGGTGCTGGCCGCGCAGGTGATGCAGCAGCACGACCCGCTCACCGTGCTCGGTGCGCAACTTTATTTCTGGGCACGCGTGCTCTACGTGCCGGTGTATGCCGCCGGCATCCCCTACCTGCGCACGCTGGTCTGGGCGGTGAGCCTCGCCGGCATCGTGTTGTTGCTGGTGGCGCTGCTCTGAGCAGCCGGGGCTCCGCCGCTCAATACCTGGGCACACCCGCCTTGCGGCACTGCTGCACCCATTTGCGCGCAGTCGACGCGCCGACCTTGTCGTTCGCCTGCAAGCGGGTCTCGACGATGGTCTGCCAGTTGCGCGCGCACAGCGGACCGAGGCGCGGGCCCAGCGTCCACGACTTGTGCGCCAGCTTTTCGGCGCGGACGAAATTCTTCAGCCGGATCGCGATCTCGGCGCGATCCTGCAGCAGGTCGGGCGCGTCGGGGCTGATCTGCAGCGCCTGGTCCAGCGCGGCAGCGGCAGCGGTGTAGTTGCCGCTGCGTTCGTCATGATCCGCCTGAGCCATCAGCGCATCCACCGCCGGGTCGCGCAGCGGCTTGACGTCGATGACCGAATCGTCGTGCGCACCGGCGGCCCGGATCGCGGCCACGGCGTCATGATCCGGCGCGACCGCCGGCGCCGGTGCCGGCGCGGACCGGAAGGCGCCGCAGCCGGCCAGGGCGGCAAGCAGTGCCGACAGCAGCAGCGGCGCGAAACGTCGGAAAGTCATGGGCACGCTCACGGTGGGGTGGTGGAAGGAGCGGGGCTGGATGCATCGCTGCCGAACAGGCTTTGCCAGAAGCAGCCCTCGGTATCGGCCGGCAGGCTGCCGGCGACCACCGGTACCTCCTGCGCACCCTGGCATTGCGGTTCGGTGCGGCGGCCGTCCTCCGGATTGATCCAGGCCATCTCCAGCCCCGGTCCCGGTGCGGCGGACAACGGCGTGGTGGGCAGCTTGGCGAACAAGTCGCGCCAGGCGCGCAAGCCGCCGCTGGCGCCGAACAGCGTGGTCGGCTTGTTGTCGTCGCGACCCATCCAGAACACCGCCAGGTGCTGGCCGGTGAAACCGGCAAACCAGCTGTCGCGCATGTCGTTGCTGGTGCCGGTCTTGCCGGCGGCGTGCAGCGAGGCCAGCGCGGAGTTGCCGATCGCGCTGGCGGTGCCGTACTCGGCCACCTGCTGCATCGCCCAGGTGGTCAGCCGCACCGCCTCCTGGTATTCGCCGGGACCGGGCTGCACCTGGTAGCGCTTGATCGTGCGGCCGCTGCCGTCGAGCACGCCGCGCACCGCCAGCAGCGGCAAGGCGTGACCATCCGCCGCCAGGTACTGATAGAGCTGTGCCACCTGCAGCGGCGCCAGGTCGAGCGCGCCGATCAGCAGCGAGGGGCTGGGATTGACGTCGGTGAGCCCGAACGATTCGAGGAAAGCGCGGATGCGCGGCAGGCCCACCGCCATGCCGAGATGGATCGTGGCGAGGTTCCACGAATGCGCCAGCGCGTCGACCATGATCAGCGGATCGTGGCTGCGATGGTCGTCGTTCTGCGGCGTCCACACGCTGCCGTTGGGCTGGCGCATGCTGATCGGGCTGTCGTCCATCATGCTGGCCAGGTTCCAGCGCTCGGGCTGGGTCAGCGCGACGAGATAGACGAACGGCTTGATCGTCGAACCGATCTGGCGGCGGATGTCCAGCGCGCGGTTGAACCCCGGCTCGCCCGGGTTGCGGCTGCCGACCATGGCGAGCACGTTGCCGGTCTGCGCGTTGGTGACCACCGCCGCCGCCTGCACGCCATCGCCGCGCTTGCCCAGGCCCTTGAGCGTGCTGGTGATCGCCTGTTCGGTATACAGCTGCGCGGCCGGGTCCAGCGTGGTGAAGATCGACAGGTTGCCTTCGCGCAGCGCCTTCTCGTCGAAGTCGGTGGTGATCTGCTTGCGCACCAGGTCCATGAAGGCGGGGAAGCGGTTGTGCGGCAGCTGGCCGTTCTTGATCACGTCCAGCGGCGCGGCCTGGCCCGCGTTGAGCTGCGCGGCGGTGATCAGGCCGGTGTCGAAGAACTCCTGCAGCACCAGGTTGCGCCGCGCCAGCGCGCGCTCGGGCGCGCGGCGCGGGTCGTAGTAACTCGGTCCCTTCACCAGGCCGACCAGCAAGGCGATCTCCTGCGGCCGCAGCTCCTGCAGCCGGCGCCCGAAATAGAACTCCGACGCGGCGCCGAAACCGTGCACCGCCTGCGCGCCCTGCTGGCCGAGGAACACGTCGTTGACGTAGGCCTCGAGGATGCGCCCCTTGCTGTAATGCGCCTCCAGCAGCAGCGACATCAGCGCTTCGTTGATCTTGCGGGTCAGCGTCTGGTCGCGGCTCAGGAACAGGTTGCGCACCAGCTGCTGGGTCAGCGTGGAGCCGCCCTGCACGGTGTGGCCGGCGCGCAGGTTGGCCAGCGCCGCGCGCGCGATCGCACCGAAGTCGATGCCGATGTTGTTCTTGAAATTGCGGTCCTCGACCGACTGCAGGCCCTTGACCAGCAGCGGCGGCACGTCGCGCAACTGGACGAAGCGGCGCTCCTCCTGGCTGGCGCCGTACAACGTGGCGATGCGCGCCGGATCGAGGTGGGTCTGCTTGATCGACCGGTTGTCCGCTGCGGTGCGCACCGAAGCCACCTCCCCGCCGCTCAGCGTCACCACGATGCGCTTGGGCAGCTCGCCGCCGTCCGGGCCGGCGTAGCCGCGCGAGGAGATCGTGTAGCGGCTGCCCTGCTTCATCCAGCTGCCGGGAACCTGCCCCTTGCCGTCATGGCTGTAGCCGGCAAAGGTCAGTTCAAGCTCCAGCGCGGCGCTGGTCATCGGCTCGCCGGCCTGCAGCGGCAGTGGCCGCGCATACACGCGCGTGGGCACCGCGAACACCAGGTCGTTGAAACGGTCCTGCACGCGCTTGTTGAGCACCAGCACGTACGGCAACACGAAACCGACCAGCAGACCCAGGCTGATCCAGAACGGAATGCGCAGCCACGGCCAACTGCGGCGGGCGAGGGAACGGGTGCGGTCGAGGAAGCTCAAGGGCGGCGGAATCCGGCAATCAGGTTTCTAGGATGATAGGGCGTGCATCCCGGCGCGCCCATGAACGCTGCGGCGGTTTTGCGGGCAAATTGCGGGCATGTGGGTGGTAGGGCGGGAACTGCCCGTGGGGTCAGAGTCACTTTTCGCCAGCGAAAAGTGACTCTGACCCCGCGGGCTGCCTACGCGGGTGGCTGCCACGTCGAGGCATCCGGCCGGAACGGCCGCGGGCGAATACCCAGCAGACCTTGCAGCTCGCTGTTGTCGGCGACCAGATCGCTGTCCAGCCGGCTCAGCGGACCGCGCAGCGGCGAGCAGGTGCGCGCGACCAGCCGCAACAGCCAGGCCGGCAGCGGCACGGTCAGGGTGGCACGCGGCAGACTGTCGCGGACGCGCGCGAACATCTCCGGGTACGGCAGCCGCTCGCCGCCGCCGATCGGCACGATGCGTCCGGCCGACACCGGGCAGTCCAGCGCAGCCAGTACCGCCTGCGCGATGTCGTCGGCGTGCACCGGCTGGCGCAGGCCGCGCGCCGCGGGGATCGGGAACAATCGCGTGCGCAGCGCGCGCCGGGCGATCGGCGTGAGGCTCTTGTCCAGCCCGGCGCCGTAGACCAGGGTGGGCCGCAGCACCGTCCACGCGCAACCGCGGCGGGCGCAGGCAGTGGCCAGGGCGGCCTCGCCCTCGCGCAACTGGCGCGCGATCGCGCGCTCGGCCGGCACCACCGAATCGCGCTTGCTTTCGGCGCTCATCGAACTGGTGGCCACCACCCTCGGCGCGCCGACCCGGTTGGCGTGCGCCAACCATTCAGCCAGCGCCAGCAGGGGACCGAAACTGATGATTGCCGACAGTTCGGGCAGCGTCGGCATGTCGTGCGGCAGGGTGCCGCGCAGCCACTGCACGCCGTCGCGCGTGGGCCGCGGATGCCGGCTCAACGCCAGCACCGGCTCGCCGGTGGCGCGCAGATGCGGCAGGAGGAAGTGGCCGATCTGGCTGCTGCCGCCAACGACCAGCACCGTCATGCCGGCCTCACGGATTGCCTTGCAGTCGCGCGGCGAGCTCGGTCACGCGCGG
>CALCWL010000130.1 GCA_937906285.1 uncultured Rhodanobacter sp.
ACGCCGAGGCGCTGCTGCTGCAGCGGTTCGAGTCGGTCACCCTGGCCGCGCTGGCTGCGGATTTCGCGCGCCGCCATGGCGCCCATCGATCGAGGCACCGGCATGAAGCATGACGCCATCATCATCGGCGGCAGTTACTCGGGCATGGCCGCGGCCCTGCAGCTGCTGCGGGCGCGCCGCAGCGTACTCATCATCGACGGCGGCAAGCGGCGCAATCGCAGCGCCAGCCATTCCCACGGATTCCTGGGCCAGGACGGCGTCGATCCCGCCGAGCTGGCCCGTGTCGCCCGCACGCAACTCGAGGCGTATCCCACGCTGACCTGGCTGGACGGCGAAGTCGAGCAGGCGACCGGCGCGATGGAAGACTTCCAGGTGGCCTGTGGCGGCACCACGTATTCAGCCAGGCGTTTGCTGCTGGCGATCGGCGTGTCGGATCGGCTGCCCGAAATCCCCGGCCTGGCCGAGCGTTGGGGCAGGAGCATCTTCCACTGCCCGTATTGCCACGGCTATGAACTGGATCAGGGCCGCATCGGCGTCATCGCCACGGGCCCGATGTCGATCCATCAGGCGCAGCTGCTGCCGGAGTGGGGGGAGACGACGTTCTTCGTCAACGGCACGTTCGAACTCGACCAGGCTGCTGCGGAAGAACTGGCTCGTCGCGGCGTGAGGGTCGAAACGACGCGAATCGAGCGCATCGACGGAGACGCCGACATCGTGCTCACCGACGGACGACGCATGAGCTTCGCCGGCCTGTTCACCGCGCCGCGGAACGAGCCTTCGACGCCGGTCGCGGCGCAGCTCGGCTGCGAGCTGGTCGAGACGCCGATGGGCCTGCAGATATCGACCGGAGAAACCAAGGAGACCACCGTGCCGGGCGTGTTCGCCTGCGGTGACGCCGCGAAGATGCCGCACTCGGTTTCGCTTGCAGTGGGCGACGGCGCCTGGGCAGGTGCGCAGATTCACCGCTCGCTGGTGTGGCCGGCGTCGTAACCAACTTCCGAACCTGGCCCGCGATTCACGAAGCCGATGTCTCCAGCGCCCGGTTGAGCCGTTCCACCAGCGCGGCCTGGATGTGCCCGTTGGACACGCAGACATTGCCGCCATGCACGTCCACCGGGCCACCGGTGACCGAGCTGGCCACGCCGCCGGCTTCGCGCACCAGGATAATGCCCGGCGCCATGTCCCAGGCGCACAGCGAGCGTTCCCAGTACGCGTCCCAGCGTCCGGCCGCGACGTAGGCCATGTCGACCGAGCACGCGCCGGTGCGACGGATGCCGGCGACTTCGCCGGACAGCAGGGCCATCTCGCGGGCGAACACCGGGTGATCGGGCTTGCCGGCGAACGGGATGCCGCAGCCGAGCACGCTGTCGACCAGGCGGTTGCGGGTGGAGACGCGGATCGGTTCGCTGTTGAGCCAGGCGCCCTCGCCTTTCGCCGCCACGAACATTTCCCGCAACACCGGCAACCAGGTCACGCCGGCCACCACCTCGCCCTCGCGCGCGAGCGCGATGTTGACGCCCCACAGCGGCGTGCCGAACAGGAAGTTGGTGGTGCCGTCCAGCGGGTCGACGATCCAGCTCTGCGCATCGTCGCTGCCACCGGTGGTGCCGCCCTCTTCGCCGATGAAGCCGAACGATGGCTGCGCCTTGCCGAGGATTTCGCGGGTGCTGCGCTCGGCTTCCTCGTCGGCGATCGAGACCAGGTCGGCCGGGCCGGACTTGGTGCGCGCCACCAGTTCACCGAGCTGGCCGAAGCGCTGCAGCAGGCCGTCACCGGCTACCTGGGCGGCCTTGATCATCGCCTTGAGTTCGGGGGAAGCGCGCAACATGGTTTCAGTCCCTGCGACGTGTGCGCCACAGGCTCAGCGCCAGCAGCATGGAAAGCACGGACGAGCCGATCCAGAAGCTGATCGCCGGGCCGAAGTTGTAGTGGCGCACGCCATCGACCATGGTCATGCCATGCTGGATCAGCGTGCCGGAAACCTGCTCCTGCACGCCGGCGCCGATGTAGCTGCAGATGCCGATGACGCCCATCGCCGCGCCGGCCACGCGCTTGGGCGCGATGTCTACCGCAAACAGCCCGCCCAGCGAGGTGACCAGGCCGGTCAGCCCCATGCCGAACAGCACCATGGCGGTGATCAGCGACCAGAGGTGGTTGGGCCCGTAGAAGAACAGGAACAGCCCGGCCAGTTCCAGCAGCGCGAAGATCAGGTTCACCGGTGGGCGGTGCGCATCGAACAGCTTGTCGGAAATGAAACCGAACGCGACCGCGCCGGCCATGCCGGCCAGGGTGCTGATCATCAGCAGCGTGCCGGCCATGGTCAGCGAGTAGCCGTGCACTTCCTGCAGGTACAGCACGCCCCAGGAATTGATCGCGTAGCGCGTCACGTAGGTGGTCGCCGAGGCCAGGCACAGCACCCAGATCGCGGGCATCTTCAGGATCGACAGCTGCAGTTTCAGCACCGAGGCGATCTTCGGCTTGGCCGTTTCGCCGAAGTTGTCGTTCTTCCAGTCGTTGACCGCCGGCAGGCCCAGCGTGGGCGGGCGGTCCTGCAGCAGCAGGTAGGCGCCGATCGCGGTGGCCACGCCGATCACGCCCGGCCCCCAGAAGCCGAAGCGCCAGCCGAACGCGGCCACGATGGCGCCCACGACGAGAAAGGTCAGGCCCTCGCCGATCGAATGCGCCGTGCTCCAGATGCCGTAGGTGCGCCCGCGTTCGCGGTTGGAGAACCACGCGGTCATCGCCACCACGCCGCCGGGCGCGCCGAAGCTCTGGAACCAGCCGTTGAGACCCCACAGGACCACCGCCAGCCACACCGCGGTGACGAAACCCATCGCCAGGTTGCACAGCGCCGTGGTGAGGAAGGCGAACGCGAGGAAGCGCTTCATGTTCGCGTGATCGGCGAGGAAACCGTTGGTGAGCTTGCCGATCGCGTAGGTGTAAAAAAGCGCCGAACCGATCAGACCCAGTTCGGCAGGAGTAAAGATGCCGGCGTCGATGATCGGCTTCTTGACCACGCCGAGCGCCAGGCGGCAGGTGTAGATCAGGCCGTAGCCCAGCGTGATCGCAAGCATCACGCGCAGGCGATGCTTGCGATACTGCCGGTCGATGACGTCCTTGTCGGCGAGCTCGGGCTGGTCAGCGCCGGTTGCGAAAAATGCCAGCCATCCACGCGCCATGCGGATCCCCCTCTCGGTCGGCCGGCGCGGGCAGCGGCGGCCTCGTTGCAGCAAGCTTATTTCATTTCAACATATATTGGAAGAATCATTCCAATTCATGGCAGGCGCCAGTCGTCGGCGCTTTCGACTTAGCCCGCTGCGCGAACTTCGTTCAGCGGGAACGGATTGGAGAAAGTCGCCGTCACAAGGTGGGGATCACGAAGCTCTGCTCCACCGCCTCGCCGCCCTTGGGCCAGCGCTGGGTGACCGTCTTGGTGCGCGTATAGAAGCGCACGCCGTCCATGCCGTACTGGTTGAGGTCGGCAAAGCCCGAGCGCTTCCAGCCGCCGAAGCTGTGATACGCCACCGGCACCGGAATCGGCACGTTGATGCCGACCATGCCCACCTCGACGCGGTCGGCGAACTCGCGCGCGGCGTCGCCGCTGCGGGTAAAGATGCTCACGCCGTTGCCGTACTGGTGTTGCGACGGCAGTTGCAGCGCCTCCTCGAAACTGTGCGCGCGCACGATCTGCAGCACCGGGCCGAAGATCTCGTCCTGGTAGGTTTTCATCGTCGGCTTCACGTGGTCGAACAGCGTGGGCGCCAGGAAGAAGCCGCCCTCGTGGCCGGGCACCTTCAGGCTGCGGCCATCGACCACCAGCTCCGCGCCTTCGTCCACGCCAAGCTGGATGTAGCCCTCGATACGTGCCTTGTGCGCAGCGGATACCACCGGGCCGTAGTGCGCCTTCGGGTCGCTCGACACGCCGACCTGCAGCGCGGCAATCGCCGGCAGCAGTTTCGCGCGCAGCGCGTCGGCGGTCGCCTCGCCCACCGGCACCACCACCGGCAGCGCCATGCAGCGCTCGCCCGCCGAGCCGTAGGCCGCGCCCATCAGGTCGGCGACGACCTGGTCGAGATCGGCGTCCGGCAGCACGATGCCGTGGTTCTTGGCGCCGCCCATGCACTGCACGCGCTTGCCATGCGCCGCGCCGGCGGCGTACACCGACTGCGCCACGTCGGAAGAGCCGACGAAGCTCACCGCCTTGATCGTCGGGTGCGCCACGATCGCGTCGACGATCTCCTTGTCGCCGTGCACCACGTTCAGGATGCCCGGCGGCAGGCCGGCCTCGATCATCAGTTCGGCCAGTCGCACCGGCACCGAGGGATCGCGCTCGGACGGCTTCAGGATGAACGCGTTGCCGGTGGCGATCGCCGGGCCGAACATCCACATCGGGATCATCGCCGGGAAGTTGAACGGGGTGACGCCGGCGACCACGCCCAGCGGCTGGTGGGCCGTATAGACGTCTATCCGCGGACCGGCGCCCTGGGTGTACTCGCCCTTCTGCAGGTGCGGGATGCCGCAGGCGAACTCGATCACCTCCAGCCCGCGCAGCACGTCGCCGTGCGCGTCCGAAACCACCTTGCCGTGCTCGCTGGCGAGCAGCTCGGCCAGTTCCTGCTTGTGCGCGTTGAGCAGGCGCACGAACTCGAACATCACCCGCGCGCGCCGCTGCGGGTTCACCGCGGCCCAGCCCGGCTGCGCCGCGGCGGCACTGCGCACCGCGCGATCCAGCTCGGCCGCGTTGGCCAGCGAGACTTTCGCCTGCACCTTGCCGCTGTTGGGATCGAAGACGTCGCTGTAGCGGCCGGAGGTACCGACCACCGTCTGGCCGTCGATGAAATGTTCGATGCTGCGCATGACTCACTCCTGATGATGTGTTTGTTGCCGAACCCGCACCCCATCCGCCCGATCTCCCTGAGCGCAGGCGCGTAGCGCCGAAGTCGAAGGGCGCGCCGCCACGCGGCGCTTCGACTCAGCTTGCTCACGCAAGCTACGCTCAGCGTGATCGGATTTCGGGGACCTGAAGTCGACGTCAACCCGACGGGGTCTTGCGCCGCACAATCCAGTCGTGGGCCGGGTCGTTGCGGAAAATCCACTGGCGGTGCGGGCCCGCCATCACGTTGAGGTAGTACAGGTCGTAACCGTGCGGCGTGCCGACCGGGTGGTAGCCGCGCGGCACCATCACCACGTCGCCGTCTTCCACGCAGACGGTTTCGTCGAGCGAGCGGTCGTCGGTGTAGACGCGCTGGAAGGCGAAACCCTGCGGCGGGTCGAGCCGGTGGTAATAGGTTTCCTCCAGCGCGGTTTCCGCACCCGGCGCGGCGGTGTCGTGCTTGTGCGGCGGATAGCTGGACCAGTGCCCGCCCGGCGTGATCACCTCCACCACCAGCAGGCTGTCGGCCGGCTCGGTCTGCGGCAGGATGTTGCGCACGTGGCGCGTGTTGGTGCCTTCGCCGCGCACTTCGCGGCTCATCGACGATTCGGCGATCAGCCGCGGCTCGTCCTGCCCGGTGCCGGGCGCGGTGCACACGGCCAGTTCCACCGGGCCGCTGGCGATCACCTCCCAGGGCATGCCGGCAGGCACGTAGACGGCGCCGGGCGCGCGATCCTCGAACGGATTGCTGCGCCCACCGACGTGCATGAAATGACGACCACCCGCATCGACATCCGCCAGCCCGGCGACGATCACCAGGCAGGCTTCGCGCCCCGCCTCGCCGCCGGCGTGGCGCTGCCCGGCAGCCAGCTTCACCAGCTTGAACCCGACGTGATTCCAGCCGGCGCTGGCGGGGGTCACTTCCAGCACGGTGCCGTCGGCGGCAGCAGAATGCGGGCGAACGCGCAGGCCGGCCATCAGCGGGTACCTCGGGCAACTCGCTCTTTGCTCGTCGCCCCAGCGAAAGCTGGGGTCCAGCGACCCCGCGCCCTTGAACAGCCAAGGCACTGGATCCCAGCTTTCGCTGGGATGACGGGTGCTCGAAAGGTGGTCGAAAACGTCATCATTGCAACCCCGCCGCGGCGGCGCGCTCCCGCAGCGTGCCCAGGCCCAGTTGCGCGTAGGTGCGCGGATCGGCCAGGGCCGGGTCCTGCTCGGCCTCGATCACGATCCAGCCGCTGTAGCGGATCTTCGCCAGCGCGGCCATCAGGGCCGCGTAGTCCAGGCTGCCATCGCCCGGCACGGTGAACATGCCGGCGAGCACGCCGTCGAGGAAGCTCGCGCCGGACGCGCGCAACGTGTCGAACACTTCGCGGCGCACGTCCTTGCAATGCACGTGGGCGATGCGCGCGGGGTGTGCGGCGATCAGCGCCAGCGCGTCGATGCCGCCCAGCGCGGCGTGGCCGGTGTCCAGGGTCAGCCCCACCGACGCGCCGGTGTGGCGCAGGAAGGCCTGCAGGTCTGCCGCGCGTTCCACCACCGTGCCGAGATGATGGTGGTAGGCGAAACGGATGCCCTGCGCCTGGATGTAGTCGGCCACCTCCGTCAGGCGCTGGCCGAACATCGGCCATTCGTCCGGACCCAGCTGCGGCGTGTCGCGCATGGCGGTGCCGCGCTGGCCATGGATCGCGTTGCTGGTTTCGGCGAACACGAACACCGTGCTGCCCATCGCCTTGAGCAGTTGCAGATGCGGCTGCAGCGCGGCGATCTCGTCCTGCGCGGACTGCACCAGGAGCGAACCGCTGTACCAGCCGCCGATCAGGTCGAGCCGGTACTTCGCCAGCAGCGGCTTCAGCGCGTCCGCCTGGCGCGGAAACTTGCCGCCGAGCTCGACGCCTTCGAAGCCCAGCTCCTGGATGTCGTGCAGGATGCTGTCCAGCGGCGTGTCGCCGCCCAGCTCGGGCATGTCGTCGTTGGCCCAGGCGATCGGGCTGACGCCGAAACGGATGCTCATGACAAATCCTTCTTCTGTCGGATGCCCTGCTCGTAGGCGCGGCGCGCGGCCTCGACCTCGGGGCGTTCGGAAACCTCAGGCACCGCCACGTCCCACCACCAGCCGCCGGCTTCGGTGGCCTTGAGCGGATCGGTGTCGATCACCACCACGTAGCTGCGGTCGGCGGCGCGGGCGCGCGCCATCGCGGATTCCAGTTCGGCGATGGTGCCCACGTGCTCGGACAGCGCGCCCAGGCTGGCGGCGTGGGCGGCGAAGTCGATCGGCGGCAGCACCGCGTGCGCGGCATCGGCCAGCAGGTTGTTGAAGCCGGCGCCGCCGGTGGCGTGCTGCAGGCGGTTGATGCAGCCGTAGCCGCGGTTGTCCAGCAGCACCACGATCAACTTGCGGCCCAGCATCACCGAAGTGGCGAGTTCGGAGTTGAGCATCAGGTAGCTGCCGTCGCCGACCATCACCACCACGTCGCGATCAGGCGCGGCCATCTTCACGCCGAGCCCGCCGGCGATCTCGTAGCCCATGCACGAGTAGCCGTACTCGACGTGGTAGCCGTCGCTGCGCGATGTACGCCACAGCTTGTGCAGCTCGCCGGGCAGGCCGCCGGCCGCGCACACCACGATCGCGTCATCGTCCACGCTGCGCTGCACCGCGCCGATGACCTGGGCATCGCTGGGCAGATTGGGCGCGGCCGGTGCCGCGGTGACGGCGTCCACCGCCGTGTTCCAGGCCTTCACTTCGTCGGCGGCGATCGCCGGTGCGCACCAGCCGGCCAGGGCGGTGCCCAGCGCCTGCAGCACCGTGCGCGCATCGCCGACCACGGCCAGCGCATCGTGCTTGTGTGCATCGAACGGCTGCACGTTGATCTGTGCCTTGCGCGCGTTGGCGAACAGGCTGCGCGAGCCGGTGGTGAAATCCGCCAGCCGCGTGCCGATGCCGACGACGAGATCCGCGCGTGCGGCGGCGGCGTTGGCCGCGCTGGAGCCGGTGACGCCGACCGAACCCAGCGCCCGGGGATGATCCCAGGCCAGCGCGCCCTTGCCGGCCTGGGTCTCGGCCACGGCCAGGCCGGTCGTTTCGGCCAGCGCCTTCAGCGCGTCTTCCGCCCCGCTGTAGAGCACGCCGCCACCGGCGACCAGCAGCGGATGTTTCGCCGCCTTCAGCGCGGCAACCAGCGCATCGAGCTCGCCGGCGTCGGCGTTCTGGCGGCGCTCGCGCCACAACCGGCGCGCGAAGAACGATTCGGGATAATCGAACGCCTCGGCCTGCACGTCCTGGCAGAAGCCGAGCGTGGCCGGGCCGCAGCTGGCCGGGTCGAGCATGGTGGCCAGCGCCTTGGGCAAGGCATCCATGATCTGTTCGGGTCGCACGATGCGGTCGAAGTAGCGCGACACCGGGCGGAAACAATCGTTGGCCGAGACCGTGCCGTCGGCGAAATCCTCCACCTGCTGCAGCACCGGGTCGGGCTGGCGGCTGGCGAACACGTCGCCGGGCAGCAGCAGCACCGGCAGGCGGTTGACGTGGGCCAGCGCCGCGGCGGTGACCATGTTGGTGGCGCCCGGGCCGATCGAGGTGGTGCACACCATCGCGCGGCGGCGGCGCATCTGTCTGGCGTAGGCGATCGCCGCGTGGGCCATGCCCTGCTCGTTGTGCGCACGCCAGGTGGGAAAGCGCTCGTGCACGGCCTGCAGCGCCTCGCCCAGGCCGGCCACGTTGCCGTGCCCGAAGATCGCCCAGGCGCCGGCGAAGTACGGCAGCTCCTCGCCGCCGACGCGCACGTATTGCGCCATCAGCCAGCGGACGGTGGCCTGCGCGGCGGTGAGTCGCACGGTCGCCATCTCACACCGCCTCGCGTGGAAATTGCGCCGCCGCGCGTGCCTCGCGCCAGGCGTCGACCAGCACGGCGAAACGCCCGCACAGGTCGGCGATCGCCGTCTCGTCGTCGATGCTGCCGGCCAGCCAGCGCGCCGCGGCGTCGGCGAAGATCGTGCGGCCCACCGCGAAGCCCTTGACGATGGGGCTGGCCGCGGCGATGCGGAACGAGGCCACCAGCTCGTCGCTGGGCGCCTGCAGGCCCAGCATCAGCACGCCGCGGCAGCGCGGATCGTGGCTGCGGATGGCGCTTTCGATGTTCGCCCAGGTGGCAAGGTCGGCCGCCGGTTCGAGCTTCCACCAATCCGGTTTCATGCCCCGATCATAGAGGCGCCGGATCGCGCGCGCGGTGGTGTGCGCGTCGACCGCGCCGTGGCGGGAGGCGATGATCTCCACCAGCAATTCGTGGCAACTGCTGCGGCAGGCATCCTGCAGCCGCAGCAGTTGCCGCTCCTGGCGCTCGCGCAGTTCCTGCGGGTCGTCCGGGTGATAGAACGCGAGGCACTTGACCACGTGGTTGCGCGGCCAGGTGGCCAGTTCGGTGGCCACGTCGGCGGAGCTCTCGAACGCCAGCGGGCGCGACCCGGGCCACTCGATCGGGCGGCCGATCCAGTAGGGATGGTCGGCCGCGGCCTCCAGCCCGCGCATGCCGTAGCGGCCGTCCAGCAGCACGCCGAAACGGTCGTCGCCCTGCGCCAGCCGGTCCACCGCCTTGAGCGCCAGCGCCTTGAACGCGGCGATGCGCGAGGGGTCGGCGCCGCTCTCGCGGCACAGGTCCTCGAACTGGCTGCGATGGTCCATCGCCAGCACGGTCAGGTCCTCGTGCACGTGCACGCGGGTGGTCGACCAGTGCAGGTCCTCCAGCACCGTGTCGTCGCGCAGGCGGAACGGCCGCCCATGGTCGCCGAGGAACCACTGCAGTTCGTCCCAGGTCGGCATCGCCGGGGCGCAGCCGTGGCGCGACACCACGATGGCGCCGCAGGCGTTGCCGTACTCGCAGCAGGTTGCCAGCGGCTCGTCGCGCAGCCAGCCGCGCAGGAAGCCGGCCATGAAGGCATCGCCGGCGCCGAGCACGTTGAACACCTCGACCTTGAAGCCGCGGCCGACCACGCCGCCGTCGAGGCTGTCGGGAATGGCGTCGGGGAAGGCCGAGCAACCGAGCGCGCCGCGCTTGCACACCAGCAGCGCAGCGGTCTTGTCGCGGATCGCGCGCAAGGCTTCGACCGTGTCGGTGCTGCCGCCGAGGATGTGGATCTCCTCCTCGGTGCCCACGATCAGGTCGCACAGCGGCAGCACCTCCTGCAGCCGCGCGGTGACGGCGGCGTCGGCGACGAAGCGGTTCTCGCCCATGTCGCGGCCGGTGAGCCCCCACAGCACCGGGCGGTAGTCGATGTCGAACACCACCCGCGCACCCGCCGCGCGGGCGAGCTCGCAGGCGTGCACCGAGGCCTCGAACACGTTCGGCTGCGACAGGTGCGTGCCGTTGATCAGCACCGCGCCGGCCGACTGCAGCAAGTCGATGTCGATGTCGCCCACCGACAGCGCCATGTCGGCGCAGTTCTCGCGGTAGAAGATCAGCGGAAAGGTGTCCGGGTCGCGGATGCCGAGGAAGACCAGCGCGGTCAGTCGCGCGCGGTCGGTGACCAGGCCGTCGGTGGCGACGCCCTCGCGCACCAGCTGCTCGCGGATGAAACGACCGAAGTGGTCGGCACCCACCCGGCTGACCAGGCCGCTGCGCAGGCCCAGCCGGGCGGCGCCGATGGCGGTGTTGGTGGGGCTGCCGCCCACGTACTTGGCGAACGACATCATGTCCTCGAGCCGCCCCCCGGTCTGTTCGCCATACAGATCGATGCAGGACCGCCCGATGGTGATCAGGTCAAGCTGGCGCCGCGCCCCTTCCATATGCACTTCTCTCACGGGTACCCGGCGCCCACCGCGCCGAGTGCACGTAATATATATTCCATTTTCCAAGAAATAGCAACATACGTTTCATTTTTTGGCCGGCTTGCGCACGGGCAGCTTCGAGCTGTTGCGCTTGGGCGCGTTGCTGGCGAATGCATAGCCGATCACCAGCGCCTGGGCCAGGCACATCGAGGCCGACAGCGAGCGGAACTTGCGGATCTCCGCCTCGCGCACCTGCAGCACCACGGTCGCCGGCTTGGCCACCGGGCTGACCAGGCTGTCGCTGATCGACAGCACCTTGCAGTTCTGCTCGGAGGCCGCCTCGATCAGCTGCACCGCCTCCTCCGCATACGGGTGGTAGCTCACCGCGATCAGCAGGTCGCGGCGGGTGATCGCGTGGATCTGCTGCCGGGTCATGCCGCCGATGCTGTCGATGAACACGGTCTTCTTGTCCACCTGGTGCAGCGAATAGGCCAGGTAGGCCGCCACCGGGAACGAGCGGCGGAAGCCGGCCACGTAGACGGTCTCGGCCTCGCCGATCAGCTTGACCGCGGCGGCCAGGTTGCGGCTGCCGACCGCGTCGGCCAGGTTGTGCAGGGCCAGCACGTTGCCCTCGACGAACTCGGCCAGCACCTGGGCCGGGTCGGCGACCGACTTGCCGTCCACGCTCTGGCTGAACTGGCGCACGCGCTCGCCGTAGCCCAGCGCGGCGTTGCCCGAGAGCAGCCCGTCGCGGAACAGTCGCTGCATCTGCGAGGCGCCGTCGAAACCGAACGACTTGGCGAAGATCGG
>CALCWL010000131.1 GCA_937906285.1 uncultured Rhodanobacter sp.
GCAGTTCCTGCGCGAGTTCAAGCTGCGCATGCCGCCGGTGGAGGAGGTGACCCCGGCCGACTTCGCCGAGATCCTCGCGCTGGTGCGCGATCGCCCCGAGCGCGAACTGATCCAGAGCGTGCTGCTGCGCTCGCAGAGCATGGCCGCCTATCAGCCCGACAACCGCGGCCATTTCGGCCTGGCGCTTGCGGCCTACGCGCACTTCACCTCGCCGATCCGGCGCTATCCCGACCTGCTGGTGCATCGCGCGATCCGCTATGCACTGACCAGCGGCAAGCCGGCGGATTACACCTATACGCCTGCCGAGATGGCGGCGATGGCCGTGCACTGCTCGCAGCGCGAACGCCGTGCGGAGGAAGCCGAACGGGATGTGGACGAGCGCTTCAAGTGCGCGTGGATGGAGAAGCACGTCGGCAGCGAGTTCGACGGCGTGGTCACCGGCGTCACTTCGTTCGGCCTGTTCGTGGAGCTGGACGAATCGAAAGTCTCCGGCCTGGTGCACATCAGCCAGCTGATGAACGACTACTACCACTTCGACGCGACGCGGAAGCTGCTCAAGGGCGAGCGCACCGGCGCGCAGTTCCGCCTGGGCGACCACGTGCGCATCCAGGTGCTGCGCGCCAGCCTGGAGGATCGCAAGATCGACTTCCGGCTGGTTTCCCCGCGCACGCCGGCCAGCCCGCCTTCGGGCAGCGGCAAGGCGTACGACTATGCCGCTGCCGGCGAGCGTTACTCGCTGCCGAAGAAAGCGGCCACCGAGGCCAAGGCACCCGGAATGTTTGGTCGCGCCGCGAAGGCGATTGGCCGCGCTTTCGGCCGCAAGCAAGTCGAAGTCGCCGCGCCGCCGCCGGCCCCACGCAAGGCGACGAGGGCCAGTCCACCGTCGCGCGCGCCCTCGACGCGCAATGAGCCGCTTCCGGGCCGCAAGCCCAAGGCCGCGCCCTCCGACGGCCCGCGCAAGCAGGCTTCATCGCGGCGTGGCACCGCTCCGGCAGCGGCGGCCGCGCCGAAGAAGAACCCGCGTCGTCGATCCAAACCGAAAGGCAAGTCATGAGCGAGAGCTGGATCGTCGGCATCAATCCCGTCGAGGGTGCGCTTAGCAACGACGCCGAGCGCGTGCGCGAGGTGCTGGTCGAGAATGGCCAGCGCAACGCCCGCGTGCTGGAGCTGGCCGAGCGCGCGAAGAAGCTGAACATCGCGGTGCGCCATCGTCCGCGCGAGGAGCTGGACAAGCACGCCGGTGAAGCGCGTCACCAGGGCGTGGCGGCGCGTTACGAAGCGGCCCCGGCGGCGCACGAGAACGACCTGGCTGGGCTGCTCGAACGCGACGGCAGCGACGCGCTGGTGCTGGTGCTCGACGGCGTCACCGACCCGCACAACCTCGGCGCCTGCCTGCGCAGCGCCGCCGCCGCGAAAGTCACCGCGGTGATCGTGCCGAAGGATCGCGCGGTCGGCCTCACGCCGGTGGTGCGCCGCGCCTCGGCCGGCGGCGCCGACCGGGTGCCGCTGATCGCGGTGACCAACCTGGCGCGCACGCTGCGCGAGTTGAAGGATGCCGGCGTCTGGATCACCGGCCTGGCGGGCGACACCGAGGCCACCATTTACGGCGTGGACTTCAGGGGGCCGGTGGCGCTGGTGCTGGGCAGCGAAGGCGAGGGCATCCGCCGGCTGACCCGCGAGCTGTGCGATTTCGTGGCGAAGATTCCCATGCCGGGTTCGATGGAGAGTCTCAATGTCTCCGTCGCCACCGGCGTGGCGTTGTTCGAGGCGCTGCGTCAGCGCGGAGCGAAGCGATGACCTTCTTCTGGTACGACTGGGCCGGCTATCTCGGCGTGGCGCTGGTGTTGCTGGCCTTTCTGCTGCTGCAGGGGCATCGCCTGCACGGAAACGGGCTGATCTACCAGACGATGAACATCGCCGGCGCGCTCGGTGTGCTGTTGTCGCTGGTGTTCGGCAGCTTCAACCTGTCCGCCTTCCTGCTGGAGGCCGCCTGGATCGCCATCGGCGTGTATGGCGTGGTGAACAACTGGCGTCGCCGTCGTGCGATGGTGCCGCCTGCGGGCTACGCGCCCTAGGTCGGCCGCTCCCGTCGGCATGCTGCCGGTTCACCGGGTGGCCGTTCAGGCGGTCGGGATGTCGCCACCATGCGCAGCCGACGCGCCGGGGTCGAGGCTCGCCCGTTCCATCAGCTCCAGTTGCCGCCAGCGGTTGACGATGCTGCAGAACAGCTCGGCGGTGCGCTCGGCATCGTAGACGGCCGAATGCGCCTCGCGGCTGTCGAAGCTCAAGCCCGCCGCCAGCACCGCCTTGCTCAGCACGGTCTGGCCATAGGCCAGCCCGGCCAGGCTGACCGTGTCGAAACAGCTGAACGGATGGAACGGATTGCGCTTGTGCCCGCAGCGGCGCACGGCCTGATTGAGAAAGCCCAGATCGAAGGCGGCGTTGTGGCCGACCAGGATCGCGCGCTGGCAGCCCGCCTCGCGCACCGCCTCGCGCACCACGTGGAAAACGTGGTCCAGCGCCTGGCGCTCGGGCAGGGCACCGCGCAAGGGGTTGTCCGGGTCGATCCCGGTAATCTCCAGCGAACGCGGGTCGAGGTTGGCACCGGGAAACGGCTCCACATGGGTGGTGACCAGCTCCTTGCTGCCCAGGAAGCCGGCCTCGTCGATGCGCAGCGGTATCGCGGCGATCTCCAGCAGCGCATCGTGTTCGGCATCGAAGCCGCCGGTCTCCACGTCGACCACGACCGGCAGGAAACCACGGAAGCGCTCGGCCATGCGGACCGCGACGGAGTTGTTGACGATATCCATCGGCGCAGCATATCAGCCGCCGTGCGGTGCGCCCGGCGCATGCTCGATCGCTGCCAGCATCGCCTCGGCGGTGGACACGCGCAGCTCGCCCGGAGCCTCCAGCTGCAGTTCGCGCACCACGCCGTCCTCGGCATATAGCGCGAACCGGCGCGCGCGGATGCCCATGCCGAAATCGCTGCCGTCCAGTTCCAGGCCCAGCGCACGGGTGAAGCTGGCGTTGCCGTCGGCCAGCATCAGCAGCCCGGGTGGCACGTGCTGCGCGGTGGCCCACGCCTGCATCACGTAGGCATCGTTGACCGCCAGGCAGATCACCGCAATGCCGCGGGCCTGGAACTCGCCGAACGCCGCCACGTAGCCGGGCAGGTGATGGTTCGAGCAGGTCGGCGTGAACGCGCCCGGCACGCCGAACAGCACGGCCTTGCGGTCGCGGAACAGGGGTCCCGTGTGAACGGGCCGGATCTCGCCGTCGATCATCTTGATCGCGACGTCGGGCAGGGTGTCGCCAGGCTGGATGGTCATGGATCGCTCAATGGTGAACAACGTTTCATGCTAGTGGTTTTGGCGGTCGGGTGCCTTGAATCGCCGCGCCGAGCACCTATGTTCCGGGGCAGGCGGCGATTACGCCGCAAACCCGTCAGAGGAGGCACTGCAATGAACGTGAGCCGTCAATCTTTGTGGAACCGCGAGTTCGGTACGTCGGACGATTTCCGCCAGGTCATGAGCCGCTTTTTCGGCGCTGGCGACAACGACCAGTCCACCGTGGAAACCAGCCAGTGGGCGCCGCGGGTGGATATCCGCGAGGAAGAGAAGCGTTTCATGATTCTCGTCGACGTGCCCGGGGTGGATCCGTCCACCATCGAGGTGAGCATGGACAAGAGCATCCTCACCATCAAGGGCGAGCGGAAGGTCGACAGTGAGGAAACCGGCGGCAAACTGACCCGCCAGGAGCGGGTGTACGGCACGTTCCATCGCCGCTTCTC
This sequence comes from uncultured Rhodanobacter sp., assembly GCA_937906285.1. Taxonomy (GTDB): domain Bacteria; phylum Pseudomonadota; class Gammaproteobacteria; order Xanthomonadales; family Rhodanobacteraceae; genus Rhodanobacter. Next base: position 3,791 of record CALCWL010000131.1, read on the forward strand.
GCTGCCCGAAAGCGCCGACGCCGAGAACATCAGCGCCCATGGCCGCTTTGGCGTGCTGGAAATCGCGATCCCGAAGAAGCCGGAAACCACGCCGCGTCGCATCGCGATCAACACCGGCAACTGACCGACGCTACACACGCAACACGGTATGAAGGCGCGCCCCGTCGTGGATAATGCCCTGCGGCGGGGTGCGCCCTTGCGGGCTGCGACCGATCAACAGGAGCGGGCGTGGAATTCAAAGATTATTACGAGATCCTCGGCGTCAAACCCGATGCCAGCGAGGCCGACATCAAGGCGGCGTATCGCAAGCTGGCGCGCAAGTACCATCCCGACAAGAACAAGGACGCGGGCGCCGAGGAGAAGTTCAAGGCGGTCAACGAAGCCAACGAGGTACTGAAAGACGCCGAGAAGCGGCGCTCCTACGACCAGTTGCGCGCCGGCGGCTATCGCCAGGGCGAGCAGTTCCGTCCGCCGCCGGGCTGGCAGGAGCAACAGGGCTTCGGTGGCGACGCCGGTGATTTCAGCGATTTCTTCGAAAGCCTGTTCGGTCGCGGCGCTGCGCATGGCGGCCATCGCGGCCAGCCGCGGCCGCGGCGTGGGCAGGACGTGCAGGCCTCGGTGCAGATCGACCTGCAGACCGCCTTCGACGGCGGCCCCACGCGGTTGGCCATGCACGATTCGTCCGGCGGCGAGCGCGTGCTCGAGGTGAAGATCCCCGCCGGCATCCAGAGCGGCCAGGTGATCCGTCTCTCGGGCCAGGGTCAGTCGGGCATGGGCGGTGGACCCAAGGGCGACCTGCTGCTGGAAGTGATCATCCGCGACGACCCGCGCTTTCGCCTCGACGGTCGCAATGTCGTCCACGTGCTGCCGATCGCGCCGTGGGAAGCCGCGCTGGGCGCAACCGTGCCGGTGCCGACGCTGGCCGGCACCGTGGACCTGCGCATCCCCGCCGGTTCGCAGTCCGGTCGCAAGCTGCGCCTGAAGGGTCGCGGCATGCCCGGCGGCAATCCCGGCGATCAGCTGGTGGAATTGTCCATTCGCACGCCGGCGGCCGACAGCGATGCGCAGCGCAAGGCCTACGAGGTCTTGCGCAAGAGTTTCGCGGACTACGATCCGCGAGGCTGAAGGTCCGCACGTCGTAGGGCGGGCAACGCCCGCCATCGGCGCGCCGGAAAGGGCGGTCGGCGGGCAGTGCCCGCCCTACCCAGTGCTTTCCCTCACATGACGAAGAGCATCGCGCACAGGGTGCGCTCCTGCAGATGACGCGGCCGCCGGCAAGCAAAAGGCCGCCTCGCGGCGGCCTTCCGTTCAATCACACGAGATGACCACTCAGCTGCGCGAGGCGCGCTTGCGGTCGATCTCGGTGAGGTGCTTCTTGCGCAGGCGGATTTCCTTCGGGGTGACCTCGACCAGCTCGTCGTCGTCGATGAAGTCCAGTGCCTGTTCCAGCGTGAACTTGATCGCGGGGGTGAGCTGGATCGCATCGTCCTTGCCGGAGGCGCGCATGTTGGTCAGCGGCTTGGGCTTGATCACGTTGACGGTGAGGTCGTTGTCCTTGGCGTGGATGCCGACCAACTGGCCTTCATACACGTTGTCGCCTTCGGCGGCGAACAGCTTGCCGCGGTCCTGCAGCGGCCCCAGCGAATAGGCGGGGGTGGTGCCGCCGGCATTGGCGATCATCACGCCGTTCTGGCGCTTGGCGATCTGGCCTTCTTCCTTGGGGCCGTAGTGGTCAAACACGTGGAACAGCAGGCCCGAGCCCTGGGTCAGGGTCTTGAACTGGTTCTGGAAGCCGATCAGGCCGCGCGCCGGGATCTCGTAATCCAGGCGCACGCGGCCCTTGCCGTCGGATTCCATGTTCTTCAGCTGGCCCTTGCGCATGCCGAGCTTTTCCATCACGCCGCCCTGGTGGATTTCCTCCACGTCGACGACGAGCTGCTCGATCGGCTCCATCTTCTGGCCGTCGATCTCCTTGACGATCACCTCCGGGCGCGACACGGCCAGCTCGTAGCCTTCGCGGCGCATGTTCTCGATCAGCACCGACAGGTGCAGCTCGCCGCGGCCGGAGACCAGGAACTTGTCGGCATCCGAACCCTGCTCCACCTTCAGCGCCACGTTGTGCACCTGCTCGCGCTCCAGCCGGTCCTTGAGCTGGCGGCTGGTGAGGAACTTGCCGCCGGAGAGATCCTTGTTGCCGGCGAACGGCGAGTTGTTGACCTGGAAGGTCATGCTGATGGTCGGCTCGTCCACGGTCAGCGCGGGCAGCGCCTCGGGCGTGTCCAGCGCGCAGATGGTGTCGGAGATGGTCAGGTCGGCGATGCCCGAGATGGCCACGATGTCGCCGGCCTCGGCGGTTTCCTGCTCGATCCGCTCCAGGCCCAGGAAGCCCAGCACCTGCAGCACCTTGCCCTGGCGCTTCTTGCCGTGGCGGTCGATCACCGCCACCGGCATGTTCTTCTTCAGCGTGCCGCGCTGGATGCGGCCGATGCCGATCACGCCCACGAAGTTGTTGTAGTCGAGCTGGCTGATGCGCATCTGGAACGGACCGTCAGGGTCCACGTCCGGCTTGCTGACGTGCTGCATGATCGCTTCGTACAGCGGGGTCATGTCGCCCTCGCGCACGTTCTCGTCCAGCCCGGCATAGCCGTTCAGCGCCGAGGCGTAGACGATCGGGAACTCCATCTGCTCGGGCGTCGCGCCGAGGCGGTCGAACAGATCCCACACCTGCTCCACGACCCACTCCGGGCGCGCGCCGGGGCGGTCGACCTTGTTGATCACCACGATCGGCTTGAAGCCCATTGCGAACGCCTTCTGCGTGACGAAGCGGGTCTGCGGCATCGGGCCGTCCATCGCGTCGACCAGGATCAGCACCGAGTCGACCATCGACAGCACGCGCTCCACCTCGCCGCCGAAGTCGGCGTGTCCAGGCGTGTCCACGATGTTGATGCGGTTGCCTTTCCAGGTGATGGCGGTGTTCTTGGCCAGGATGGTGATGCCGCGTTCCTTTTCCTGGTCGTTCGAATCCATCACGCGCTCGGCCAGCACGGTGCGCTCGTTCAGCGTGCCGGACTGCTTGAGCAGGCAGTCCACCAGGGTGGTCTTGCCGTGATCGACGTGGGCGACGATGGCGATGTTGCGCAGATTTTCTATGGACATGGGATCGACTCGGGTGGCGCGTGCAGCCACCACGTGGGTAATTTGAGGGTTAACCGGTCGATTATACGGGTTTGCGCGCCCGCGTGTGGGCGCCGGCGCGACCGCCGGTTCAGGCACGCCGTCTCGCCGGCCACGGCGGGGGGCCGGTGACGTCGGTCGGCCATCGCCCGAGGCGGGGTGTCCGGGATTCAGGCAGCGGTCGGTGAGGACGCCGTGCGCTAGACCACGCCCAGCAGGTAGTACGCGGCGATCACCACGGCCACGGCCAGGGTCTTGATCACGGTGATTGCGAAGATGTCCTTGTAGGCCTGCCGATGGGTCAGCCCGGTCACCGCCAGCAAGGTGATCACGGCGCCGTTGTGGGGCAGCGTGTCCATGCCGCCGGAGGCCATCGCGGCCACGCGGTGCAGCACTTCCATCGGGATGCCGGCGGCGTTCGCGTTGTGGATGAAGGTCTCGGCCATCGCGCCCAGCGCGATGCTCATGCCGCCGGAGGCCGAGCCGGTGATGCCGGCCAGCGCGGTGACGGTGACCGCCTCGTTGACCAGCGGGTTGGGAATGGTGTGCAGCGCGTCGGCCACCAGCTTGAAGCCGGGCAGGGCGGCGATCACCGCGCCGAAGCCGTACTCCGAAGCGGTGTTCATCGAGGCCAGCAAGGCGCCGCCGACCGCCGCCTGAGTGCCTGCGGCCAGCCGCCCCATCACTGCACGCCAGGCGAACACCAGCACGCAAAGAATGCCTGCCAGCAGGGCGCCCTCGACTGCCCAGATCGCGGCGACCTTGGAGACCTCCTGCACCACCGGCCTGGCGCTGCCGACCACGCTGGGCAGGAACGACTGCGTTTCGCCGTAGAGGCGCGGGATCCAGTCGGTGAACAGCTTGTTGCACACGCCGACCAGCACCAGTGGCAGCAGTGCGATCAGCGGATGCGGCAGGCGGGTGGCGTCGAACGGCTCCGGCTCGTTGACCAGGTCGCTGCCGTAGCCTTCGCCGGCCGCCGCGGCCTTGCGCCGGCGCCAGTCGAGGTAACTCAGGCCCACGATCAGGATGAAGATGCCGCCGATCGTGCCCAGCCACGGCGCGGCCCAGGTATTGGTGCCGAAGAACGCGGTGGGGATGATGTTCTGGATCTGCGGCGTGCCCGGCGACACGCCGCCGTAGGTGAGCAGCGCGCACACCAGCACGATGGACAGGATCGCCCGGCTGCGCCCGACCAGGCCGATCGTGGCTGCCACGATCGACTTGGAGAACCCCGACAGCTCGATCAGCTTGCCGAACACCGCGCCGAGCATGAACACCGGGAAATACAGCTTGAGGAAACCGACCATCTTGTCCATGAACAGGCCGGTGAACATCGGCGCGACCAGCGACGGCTCGGTCAGCAGCACCGCGCCCAGCGCGGCGATCGGCGCGAACAGGATCACGCTGTAGCCGCGGTACGCCGCGAACATCAGGAAGCACAGCGCAGCCAGCACGATCAGAAATGCCATCCGTAGTGGCTCCCCAGTTTGGCGGTGGTCGGGATTCGACGAAGGCCCGAGTATCGGCACCTGCTCCGGCGCCGGGCACTGTACGAAGGTACAAGTGCCGTTGTGCCGGAGGCTGCCTAATCTGCCGACATCAGCCTTCATCGTCGATGTGGGCTTCACTGCGAGGGGAAATCATGAAGCTCACGTCTTTGAGTGTGGCGATCGGACTGGCGACCGGCCTGTTTTGTGTCCTGCCGGTTCACGCGCAACAGGCCGGCGACGACGCGGTCGCCGCGGACACCGCCAAGCCGAAGAACGCCAAGCAGCTCGACACCGTGGTGGTCACCGCGCGCAAGCGCGAGGAAACCCTGCAGGACGTGCCGATCGCGGTCAGCGCCTTCACCGCGCAGGCGCTGGAACGGCAGAACGTGCAGAGCCTGTCCGACCTCCAGGGCAAGGTGCCCTCGCTGCAGATCTACGCCGCGCGCGGTTCCAACACCACGCTCACCGCCTACATCCGCGGCGTCGGCCAGGCCGACCCGACCTGGGGCTTCGACCCGGGCGTGGGCATCTATCTCGACGACGTGTACCTGGCCCGCCCGCAGGGCGCGGTGCTGGACGTGTTCGACGTCAGCCGCATCGAGGTGCTGCGCGGCCCGCAAGGTACGCTGTACGGCAAGAACACCATCGGCGGCGCGATCAAGTACGTGGCCAGCCCATTGCCGGTGAAAACCGAGGGTTCGGTGGAAGTCACCGGCGGCACCCACGGCGAAAAGGACGTCAAGGCCAGCCTGGGTGGTGCCAGCGCCGACGCGGTGTGGCGCGGGCGCATCGCCTACGCCAGCAGCCACAACGACGGCTTCGGCAAGGACATCCTCACCGGCAGCCGCAACGGCAACAAGAACACCAACGCCGCGCGCGCCACCATCGGCTTCTTCCCGTCCAATGCGTTCAACATGCAACTGTCGGTCGACGGCGTGCGCGACAACTCCAACCCGCGCGGCGCCAAGATGCTGGTGGTGAACAAGCTCGACCCGGCCTACCAGCCGCTGGACAGCGATTTCGACACTCGCAGCGGTTTCCCCCAGGTCAACCACACCAAGCTCTACGGCAGCGCCTTGACCATGAACTGGATCGCCAGCCAGGACTGGTCGCTGAAATCCGTCACTGCCGTGCGCGGTTCCTACACCGACACCAACATCGACTTCGACACGCTGCCGGAGAAGATCGCCGACGTGAACGCGGTCTACGCCGACCACCAGTTCACCCAGGAATTCCAGGCCAACTACGACGCCGGCGGCACCGTGCACGGCGTGTTCGGCCTGTACTACTTCGACGGCCATGCCGATGGCCAGATCAAGAACATCTTCCTCGGCTCGCCGCCGTATTCCACGCTGGGCCTGACCCAGTACGGCGGCACTGGCGGGCGCATGGGCACCAAGAGCTGGGCCGGCTACGGCGACTTCACCTGGGACATCAGCCCCAGCTGGAGCCTGGACGTCGGGCTGCGCTACACCCACGAGACCAAGACCGCGCTGATCCAGAACTACGGCTACTCGGACGACACCTTCACCACGCCGGTCGCCACCCTTGCCGACTTCAGTGGTTCGCATGCCAGCAGCAACGTGTCGCCGAAGGTCTCGCTGGACTGGAGCGTGAGCGACCAGGTCAAGCTGTACGCCAGCTACTCGGAGGGCTTCCACTCCGGCGGCTACAACATTCGCGCCAACTGCGTGGCGGTGCCTGCCTCGTGCCGTCCGATCGACGACGAGAAGGTGAAGTCGTTCGAGCTGGGCAGCAAGATGAGCTTCTTCGACGGCGCGCTGATGATGAACACGGCGCTGTTCCGCAACGTCTATTCGGACATCCAGCTGTCGGTGTTCAGTTCCTACACCTTGCCCAACGGCAGCCAGGGCTTCTTCGGCGACTTCACCAACGCCGGCAAGGGCCACATCGATGGCCTGGAGGAAGAGTTCGCCTGGAAGCCGTCGGAGAACTGGACGCTGAGCGGCAACTTCGCCTACCTGCACACGAAATACACCAAGTACATGACCGGCGGCGTCAACGTCGCCGACCAGCAGAAGTTCACCAACGCGCCGAAGTGGTCCGGCGGCCTCTCGCTGGAAAACAGCACGCCGCTGGCCAACGGCGGCAACATCTCGGCGCGGATCAACTACACCTACCAGACCATGGTGTATCCGGAGACCACCCTGTCGCCGCTGATCGCGCAGCCGGCCTACGGCCTGTGGAACGCCGGCGTGATCTGGCAGGTCAACCAGCTCTGGTCGCTCAGCCTGCAGGGCACCAACCTGGCCAACAAGTCGTATCGCACCACCGGTTACAACGTGGGTGCGCTGGGCATCTACACGGGCTTCTATGGCGCACCGCGGATGGTCACGCTGAGCGCGAAGTACAAATTCTGACGACCGTTCCTCCCCATCCCGCGGAAGTGCCGGCGTGCTGCCGCGGGTTTTTTTCATGCGCCGGCGCGTCCGGTTGGCATCGGGCCTCGCTCGCCGGCAGGCATCGGCTGGCCAAACGGAGAACACCCATGCGCAAGACCCTCGGTTTCGTGACCTTGCTGCTGGTCGCCACCTCCGTCCGGGCGGGCGACGCATCGCCACTGCCCCGGCTGAAGATCGACCCGACGCACACCGCCGCGGTCGGCCTCTCGTCCGGCGCGTACATGGCCAGCCAGGTGCAACTGGCGTATCCGGAACTGTTCCCGAACGCGGCCCTGGTCGCTGGCGGTCCGTACGGCTGCGCTGGCGGCCAGCTCGGTGCGGCGCTGGGCAGTTGCATGAAGGGCGTGCCGGCACCGGACGTCGGCGCGCTGGTGGCCAAGGCTCACCGGCGTTCGGCCGCCGGCGAGATCGGTTCCCTGAAGAATCTGGCGCATGCCCGCGTCTACCTGCTGCACGGAAGGGACGATGCCCTCGTCGCGCCGGCCGTGGCCGAGGCAGGCGCCCGCTTCTACGAACAGTTGCGCGATGGCATGCCAGCCCTCGCAGGCATGCAGGTGCGCGACGATGGCAAGCGCGCGTTCGCACACAACTTGCCCGTAGCCGGACGCAGCGACGATTGCGACAAGTCGGTGCCGCCCTACCTGGGCCACTGCGGTTTCGATGCCGCCGGCGAGATTTTCGCGCAGATGTTCGGCCAGCCGGCCCACGCGCCGACCGAGGCGCGCGGCGAACTGCGCAGTTTCGACCAGGACGCGCTGCGCCCCGGTGGCGCCGACGCCTTCCTGGCCGACACCGGCTACGTCTACCTGCCGGCGGCCTGCCTCGCCGGCAAACCCTGCGGGCTGATGGTGGCCTTTCACGGTTGCAAGCAGAACGCCGCCGCCCTGGGCAAGGCCTTCGTCGAGGACGCAGGCTTCAACCGCTGGGCGGACGTCTACGACGTGGCCGTGCTATATCCTCAGACACGCGCGAGTTTCGCGCCCTTGAATCCGCAGGCATGCTGGGACTGGTGGGGTTATTCCGGAGCCGACTACGACACGCGCCAGGGCGTGCAGTTGCGCTGGCTGGTGAACGCGGTGCGCGCGCTGGGCTTGCCTGCCGGCCATTGATGGCCCCGCATGTCGATGGCCTCGACCGTGTTGCAGGAGCGCGCTCGCGCGCGACGCTTTTGGCTTCATCCGAAGCCGTTAGCGGTCGATCATCCGCACCTGTAGGAGCGCACCCTGTCCACAAGGGACTTCCTTCGGTCGTGCGCGATGTTCTTGCTCCTGCTCCCGGTGCAATCAAAATCAAGAGCGGTCGATCGCCTTCGGCGACCGAGTTACTTTCTCTTTGCGTGCTCAAAGAGAAAGTAACCAAAGAGAAAGAGCACCCCGCTTCCGCGCCTTACGGGCATCGGGCAACCGCTCCCGGCGTTGCCTCAACTCCGGCATCCATGCCGTCGCCTGCCCGCAAGGTCCGCGGTCGGGTTACGGGGTTTGTCGACAGGGCATCCTGCCCTGGCGCCAAACTGGCCGGCATCCCTGCCGGCCACCCTGCGGGCTTTCCTTCGCCCGCCCGCCGCTGCAGAGGGGCCCCGGGTAAAGCAGCGGGCCATCCTGGCCCGCACTCGGTGATAAAGCTGAAAAACAAAGGCCAGAGCAAAGCGTCGGTTTGCCGCCGCTTTGCTCTTGATCCGGTTCTTCTGAAGAGTGCGGACCAGGAAGGTCCGCTGCTCTACCGGGGCCCCTGTGCGGCGGTGAGGCGGGGAAGACAGGCCGCGCAGCGGGCGTTGCCAGGGATGGCAACGCCTTTTCGCGCGGGCAGGAGCCCGCTCGAAAAGCCCGGCCCCGGCTCACGGACTTGTTGGGCGGGATGCCCAACAAGCGCCAAGCGGGGTGGCCTTTCTCTTTGGTTATCTTTCTCTTTGGCCACGCAAAGAGAAAGTAACTCGCCCTCCGAAGGAGGACGAAAGCTCTTCGCCTTGAAGAAAAAAGTTGCAACGCGAACATCGCGAAAAACGTCGCCCGCACGGGTGTGTTCCACATGCTGAGCGCCAGCGTCATCGCGATTGCGGCGCTGTGCTGGCTCGGCCTGCTGTTCGGGGTGGCGTTGCTGGGCGAGCGTCGGC
>CALCWL010000132.1 GCA_937906285.1 uncultured Rhodanobacter sp.
GCAGGTGCTCGCCGGCACCGTCCGCGTCGTAGCCGAGGATCTCCTCGACCAGGAAATCCTCGGGGCTGGTCCGCAGACGCGCGGTCAGTGGCGGTTCGCCGAAAGCACGGGGAAGTTCTTGCATGTGGAATCCTGTAACCATCGCTCGCCTGCAGATGCTCTTGCGACTCCCTGTCCCACGTTTCCCGTTTCCTGCAATGAAGGCATCGCCTGCGAGCAGGCTCCTACAAGAGGAAGATCGTCGCCAGCCCCAGGAAGATGAAGAAGCCGCCGCTGTCGGTCATCGCCGTGATCAGCACGCTCGAGCCCAGCGCCGGGTCGCGGCCGAACCGGGTCATGCACATCGGGATGCCGACGCCGGCGAAAGCCGCCAGCAACAGGTTGAGCGTCATCGCCGCGGTCATCACCAGCCCCAGCGAGGCGCTGTCGTAAAGCAGCCACGCCACGATACCGATCACCCCACCCCACACCAGTCCGTTCAGCAGTGCCACGGCCATCTCCTTGCGCCACAGCCGCCGCGCGCTGTCGGCGCTGATCTGGTTCAACGCCAGCGCGCGCACGATCATGGTGATGGTCTGATTGCCGGAGTTGCCACCGATGCCGGCCACGATCGGCATCAGGGCAGCCAGCGCGACCAAGCGCTCGATCGAGCCTTCGAACAGGCTGATCACGCGCGAGGCGATGAAGGCCGTCATCAGGTTGATCGCCAGCCACAGCCAGCGGTTGCGCAGGCTGGCCCAGACCGAGGCGAAGATGTCCTCCTCCTCGCGCAGGCCGACCCGGCCCAGCGCCTCGCTCTCGCTCTCCTCGCGAATCACGTCGACCATGGCGTCGATGGTGATGCGGCCGATCAGGTGGCCGCGCTCGTCCACTACCGGCGCGGTGACCAGGTCGTAGCGCTCGAATGCCTGGGCCACGTCGTTGGCGTCGTCGGTGGGATGGAAGGTGTTGACGTCCGGCGCCATGATTTCGCTGACCATGCGCTCGGGGGAATTGACCAGCAGCCAGTGCAGCGGCAGCACGCCGGTGAGCAGGTTGTCCTGGTTGATGACGAACAACTTGTCGGTCTGCGGCGGCAGTTCGTCCCAGCGGCGCAGGTAGCGCAACACCACCTCCAGGCTCACGTCCTCGCGGATCGTGACCATCTCGAAATCCATCAGCGCGCCGAGCTGGTCGTCCTCGTAGGACAGCGCCGATTGCACCTGCTCGCGTTGCTGCGTGTCCAGACTGGCCATCAGCTCCGGCAGCATCGCCGTGGGCAGGTCCTCGACCAGGTCGGCCAGTTCGTCGGCGTCCAGCGTTTCGGCGGCGGCGAGTATCTCGTGGCGATCCATGTCCGCGATCAGCGATTCGCGCACCGCGTCGGACACTTCCAGCAGGATCTCGCCGTCGCGGTCGGCCTTGACCAGCTGCCAGACCGCAAGGCGCTCGTCCAGCGGCAGCGATTCGAGGACAAAGGCGATGTCGGCCGAGTGCAGTTCGTCCAGCTGCTGACGCAATTCCGCCAGCGCGTCTGCCGGCAGCCGGCCACCCTCTTCATGCCGGTGCAGCAGCTCGACGATGGTTTCGAGCTGGTCGTGCAGCCGGTTCGCGGCGCTGCGGGCTTCTACTTCGGTCACGCGCGCTCCAGCAGGACGCACGCTTGCGCGGCAATCCCTTCGCCCCGGCCGCAAAAGCCGAGTCTCTCGGTGGTGGTGGCCTTGACGCTGATGCGGCCGATCTCGCTGTCCAGGTCGGCAGCCAAGTTTTCGCGCATGGCTTGCGCGTGTGGCCCGACCTTCGGCGCCTCGCCGATCACGGTGACGTCGGCGTTGCCCAGCGCGTAGCCGTGCTGGGCCATCAGCAGCGCCGCGTGACGCAGGAACTGGCGGCTGTCCGCGTCGCGCCAGTGCGCGTCGGTGGGCGGAAAGTGCTGGCCGATGTCGCCCAGCGCCAGCGCGCCGAAGATGGCGTCGCACAACGCGTGGATCACCACGTCGCCGTCGGAGTGCGCCACCACGCCGCGGCTGTGCGGCACGCGCACGCCACCGAGCATGACGTGGTCGCCCTCGCCGAATGCGTGCACGTCGAAACCGCTGCCTATCCTCATGAGCTTGTCCTTGCGAGCAGGAACTGCGCCAGCGCGAAATCCGCCGCCGTGGTCACCTTGATATTGTCTTCCGCGCCCTCGACCAGCAACGGCGAGAAACCGGCCAGCTCCATCGCCATCGCCTCGTCGCTGACGTTCATGCCCTGCCGGCCGGCCTCGCGCAGCGCCGCCGTCAAAGGGCCGCGCCGGAACATCTGCGGCGTGAACGCGCGCCAGCGCGATTCGCGCGATTCGGTGCGCTCGACGCATCCGTCCCCGCCGGCGCGCTTGAGCGTGTCGCGCAGCGGCGCACCGAGCAGACCGCCGTCGTGCTGCATGGCCCGCTCGATCAGGCGGCCGATGTCATCCAGCCGCACGCACGGGCGCGCCGCATCATGCACCAGCACGAACTCCTCGTCGCCGACACTCGCCGGCAGGGCGTCTAGCCCGGCCAGCACCGATTCGCTGCGCTGTGCGCCGCCGATGGCGGCCAGCACCGGCTTGCCGCGCACGTCGCGCAAACCCGGCCAGTGCCGGTCATCGGCTGCCAGCGTCACCAGCAGGCCGCCGATCCGCGGATGCGCGGCGAGGCGCTCCAGCGTGTGTTCGATCAGCGGCCGGCCGGCCAGCACCTGGTATTGCTTGGGCAGGTCGCCACCGGCCCGCACGCCGCGCCCGGCCGCCGGCACCACGCACCACAACGTGGCGCCGATCACGGCAAGCCGCGCGCGGCGGACGCGGCGGTGGCCGGAGAGCTGCCCGCACGGGCGGGTTCGACCACCTGGTAGAACACCTCGCCGGGCTTGATCAGCCCCAGCTCGGTACGCGCGCGCGCCTCCACCGCCTGATCGCCATGCTTGAGATCGTACACGTCGGCGGCCAGCGCCTGGTTGCGCTTTTGCAAGCGCGCGTTGTCGCCGGCCTGCTTGTTCACCGCGATGCGCAAACTGTCTACTTCCTGCATGCTGCCGCTGCCGAACCACAGCTTCAGCTGCAAGCCGACCAGCAGCAGCAGCAACAGCAGGGCGATCCAACGCAGCATGCCGGCGCGCCCCGCTCAGCCCGGCAAACGGCCGAGATTGGGGAACGCCTCGCGGCCGGCGTAGCGCGCGGCCGAACCCAGCGCCTCCTCGATGCGCAGCAGCTGGTTGTACTTCGCCACGCGATCGCTGCGGCACAGCGAGCCGGTCTTGATCTGGGTGGCGGTGGTGGCCACCGCGATGTCGGCGATGGTGGTGTCCTCGGTCTCGCCGGAGCGATGCGAGATCACCGCCGCGTACTTCGCCGCGTCGGCCATGGCGATCGCTTCGAGCGTCTCGGACAGCGTGCCGATCTGGTTCACCTTGATCAGGATCGCGTTGGCGATCTGCTTGTCGATGCCTTCCTTGAAGATCGCCGGGTTGGTCACGAACAGGTCGTCGCCGACCACCTGCACGCGCTCG
>CALCWL010000133.1 GCA_937906285.1 uncultured Rhodanobacter sp.
AGCAGGCCGGCTTCGAGCGACATGAGCTGTTCTATGCGGCTTTCACGTTCAAGGGGTGGGTGGCGTATGCAACTTCGTGAAGTCCCCCAACCTCGCGCCTTGATCGGAAGTGCTTGTGCGGCAGACAGGCCGCGTGGATACCGAGCGCCATCGTCTTGCAGGCCGGCGCCATTCGACATGCGTCAACGCGCGGTCATCCCGCCATCGACGCGGTAATTCGCGCCGGTCAGGAACTTGCCGCGATCGGACACGAGTAGCGCGATGACCTCGGCGATGTCCTCGGTGGCGCCGATGCGACCCAGCGGCAGTTGCTGAAGCCAGGCCTCCGTGGAAAATCCCGGAGTCGTCCTGGCGAACTCTTCGGAACCCGGCGTCGCGATGACGCCGGGCGACACGACGTTCACACGGATGCCCGGCGCGACTTCCAGCGCGAACGTGCGCGAGTAGTACTCGAGCGCCGCCTTGGCCGCGCCGTAGTGCGCAAAGGGGCCAAACGGCATGGCCGCCGCCGCCGAGGAAATGTTCACGACAGCTGCAGCCTTCGATGCCCGCAGCGCGGGGAGGACCGCGTTGGTGAGGCGGATCGCGGCGAAGAGGTTGAGCTCGAAGCTGTCGTGCCATGCCTCGTCGGGGATCGTCGAGACCCCTCCCAGAAACGCGCGCGCACCGCCCGCGTTGTTCACCAGGATGTCGAGGCCGCCGAGCGCCGCGAGCGCCTGTGTCGCGATCGCCTGCACGCCTTCGCTCGTGGCGACGTCGCCGGCGACGAAGGTTGCCCCGGCGGGCATGGCGTCGTCAGGCTTGCGCGCGGCGACCACGACCTTGGCGCCGGCATCGAGCAGGCGTTGCGCTACAGCCGCGCCGATGCCGCGCGTGCCGCCGGTGACCAGGGCACGGCGGCCGCTGAGTTCTTTCGAGAGATCGGGTTTGTTGGACATGGGATGTTCCTTCGTAGGGGGGGTGATGTGTGCCCAGCAGCCATGCGACTGCCGGGTCGGCGCGTCAGATCTGCGCCAGTCCACCGTCGACGGCGAGCTCGCTGGCGGTCATGAAGCTGCTGTCCGGCGACGCGAGGAAGGCCGCCGCCGCCCCGATCTCCGCCGGTTCGGCCATGCGCTGCAGCGGATTCATCGAGGCGAATACCTTCATGCCTTCCTCGCCCACCGCGGCCTTCGCCAGTTCGGTCGCCGTCGGGCCGGGCGACAGCACGTTGACCCGGATGCCGGTGCCTTTAAGGTCCTCAGCCCAGGTTCGCGCGAGGTTGCGCACGGCAGCCTTGCTCGCGCTGTAGACGCCGAAGGCCGGGGCTCCGGTGGTGCCGGCGCTCGATCCGGTGAGGATGATCGAGCCGCCTTGGCCCATCAGCGGCAACGCCTTCTGCACCGTGAAGATCGTGCCCTTCACATTGGTGTCGAAGGTTTTGTCGATGTGCTCGGCAGTGATCTGGCCCAGCGCAAGCAGGCCGCCCGTCCCGGCGTTGGCGAAGACGATGTCGAGGGTGCCGCGCTCGGCCTTCACCGCCGCGTAGAGGCGGTCGAGATCGGCCTCGTCGGAGACCGAGCCCTGCACCGCGCGGGCGTTGGGGCCGAGCTTCGCCACCGCGGCGTCGAGCGCTTCCTGCCGGCGGCCGTAGATGAAGACGAAGGCGCCTTCCTCGATGAAGCGCTCCGCCGCCGCGAAGCCGATGCCGGTGGCACCGCCGGTGATCACGGCGGTCTTTCCATTCAACTTGTTCATGTCATGAATCCTTGGTTGGGAGGCAACTGCCGAAGCAGTGATGGGGATGGCGGGCCGATCGCGATCCTTGTCGCGATGGCCGTACGCTCAGGGCTGCTGCTTGAACAGGTCCTGGAAAATCAGCGGGCCCCAGACGCGGCCGCGTGCCTGCACCAGGGTGCCGCC
>CALCWL010000134.1 GCA_937906285.1 uncultured Rhodanobacter sp.
CATGCCGGCCTCACGGATTGCCTTGCAGTCGCGCGGCGAGCTCGGTCACGCGCGGATGGTTGGGCGCCAGCTTCCGCGCGCGCGCGAGCGACTGGCCGGCGCCGATGCGGTCGCCGCCATCGAGCTGCTGCTGGGCCCGATCGACCCAGGCGCTGGCCAGCTGGTTGCTCAGCCCCAGCTGTGCCGGATCGCCCGGCGCCAATTCGCCCAGGTTGGCCAGCATGTCGCCGGCCTGCTTCAGCTGGCCGGCCGCGAGGGCCTGCTTGAACAACTGTTCGACCCGGCCCGGCAAGGCCTGCAGGCCCTGCCGCGCAAGCACGTCGTTGCCGTCGATCGCCAGCGCGCTGCGGTACAGGTCGTACGCGCTGTCGCCGGGCGGCATCATGATGTTGCCGCTGGCGGTGGCCTGCTGCGCGCGCTGCACCAGTTGGGCCACGGCTGCGCTTTGCTGCGGCGACAACGCGGCGGCGACCACCGGGGCCTCGTCGGCCGCGTGCACCGTCTCGGCGGGTTCGTCCGCGGGTGGCTTGCTCGCCGGCGGCTTGCTCTGCAGCCGCGCGCGGGCGGCGGCCAGATCGGCCGACTTCGGCGCCAGCGCATTCGCCTCGTCGAGCAGCTTGGCCGCCTGCGCGCGATCGCCGTCATCCATCGCCGCGTTCGCCTGCACGGTCAGCGCCTGCGCCACGTCGCCCAGCCCGGCCTTGGCCCCCTCGCTGTCCGGATCCAGCGCCAGCGCGGCCTTGAAGCGCGCCAGCGCGGTGTCGTCGCCGGGGCCGGCGATGCGGCCATCGCGCAAGGCCTCGCGGCCCTGCGCGATGGCGTCCTTTACCGCGCCATCCTGCTGCTGGCGCCGCTGTGCCTGCAGCGCGCGCAGCGCCGGCAGCGAGCCGTTGTTCGGCCGCAACGCGGCGATCTGCAGCACCAGCGGATCGGCCTTGGCCAGGTCGCCTGCCTCCAGCGCGTCGTGCGCCTGCACCGCCAGCGCGTTGGCCACCTGGTCCAGCCCGTGTGCGGCCACCGCGTTGTCCGGGTCGGTGCGCAACACGCGCTGATAGAGCGCGCCGGCGCCGTCGGCACCCTGCAGCTTGCCTTGCGCCAGCGCCTGCTTGGCCTGGTCGACCAGGTCGCCGGTCTGCACCTGGCCCGCCTGCGCCTGGCGAATGAGCATGTCGAGACGGTCCACGTCGCGCCCGCCGCCGAGCAGTTCGCGCGCGACCGTTGCGCGCTGGGTGGCCTCATCCAGGCGGCCTGCCTGCAGCGCCGCATCGGCTTGCGACAACTCGGCCTGGCCGACCTGGCGCAGGCCGTCGCGGGCGCGATCGTTGTCCGGCTCGCTGGCGGCCACCTGCTGGAACAGTTCGCGCGCGCTGGTGCCGTCCTCGCCGTCCAGGTGGCCCGCATCCAGCGCCTGCTGTGCCTGTGCCAGCACGCTGTTGAGGTCGGTGCGCGGCAGCATGCCGCGCAGGCGGTTCTGGCTGAGCCAGAGTGCCGCGCCGAGCGCGACGACCAGCAGGATCAGTATCGGCAACATCCAGCCGCGACGCCCGCGCGATGCCGCGGTGCGAATCCCGCGGGCGCGACGCCTTTCCACGGTGACCCGCGGCAGGCCATCGGCAGCGGACGCGCGCGGCTTGCCTTCCACCTGATCGAGGTCGCCCAGGGTGGGCTCGCTGCGGTTCGGTGGCCGGACATCAGGGGGGTTGCGGCGACTGCTCATGAATTCGTGGCACTGGCGACTAGCGGCCGCAGCTTAACATCGCGCGACCGGGCAGCCCGGCCTGCGCGGTACCGGCGTTCAGCGTCCAGCGCTGCTGGCGAGGGTGGCGCGGCGCCCACGCTGCTAGGCGCTGACGCGGCGCACTTCGGTGACGTTGGGCAACGCGAGCAGCTTGCCCAGCAGGGTCGACAGCTGTTCGAAATCCCGCACGCGCAGGGTGTAGCGCATCTCCACTTCGCCGGTCTGCGGGCGCGAGCGGCTGGACGAGGCGATGATGTGGGTGCCGGCGTTGCTGATGAGATTGGTGACGTCCTTCTGCAACTCCTTGCGATCGTAGCCGCGCAGTTCGATGTCCACCTCGTAGGCCTGGCTGGCGACGTGGCCCCAGCTCACGTCGATCACCCGGTCCGGGTCGCGCCGCGCCAGCCGCGCCAGGCTGCCGCAATCGGCGCGATGCACGGAGACGCCGCGACCCTTGGTGATGTAGCCGCGCACCGTGTCGCCCGGCAGCGGCTGGCAGCAGCGCGCCAGGGTGGTGAGCAGGTTGCCGACGCCTTCGATGCTCAGCGCGCCGTGGTCCAGCGTGGTGGGCCGCGCCGGCGGCGGTGCCGGCGCCGGGGGCGGCGGTTGCGCAGCCTCCTGCAGCACGCGGGCGATCTGGCCGGGAGTGACCTCGCCCAGCGCCAGCGCGACCAGCAGCTCGTCCTGCGTCTGCAGGTGGAACTGCGCCGGCAGCTTGCCGATGTCGGCGGCAGGCAGCGCCAGGCGCTTCAGTTCGCGCTCGAGCATGGCGCGGCCGACGCCGAGGTTGGCGTCGTGTGCGATGCGGCGGAACCAGGCGCGCACCTTGTCCTTCGCGCGCGCCGTGTTGAGGTAGCCGTGGTGCGGCGACAGCCAGTCGCGGCTGGGCTCGGCAACCTTGGTGGTGAGGATCTCCACGCGGTCGCCGCTCTGCGGCTGGAAGGTCAGCGGCACGATGCGGCCGTTGACCTTGGCGCCGCGGCAGCGGTGGCCGACTTCGGTATGCACCAGGTAGGCGAAATCCAGCACGGTGGCGCCACGTGCCAGGTCGAACACCTCGCCCTTGGGGGTGAGCAGGTAGACGCGGTCTTCCAGCAGCTCGGTCTGCAGCTCGGCGGCGAGGTTGCTGTCGTCGCCGCTGCGCGGCTCCAGCAGCTTGCGCATCCAGGCGATCTTGGCCTCGAACTCGGCGTCGCTGCCGCCGCCCTCCTTGTAGCGCCAGTGCGCGGCCACGCCCAGTTCGTTGGCGCGATGCATGGCGTGGGTGCGGATCTGCACCTCCAGCGTCTTGCCGGCCGGGCCGACCACGGCGGTATGCAGCGACTGGTAGCCGTTCGGCTTGGGTCGCGCGATGTAGTCGTCGAACTCGTTCGGCAAGTGCGGCCACAGCCCGTGCACGACGCCCAGCGCGGCGTAGCAGTCGGCGATGCTGTCCACCAGCACGCGCACCGCGCGGATATCGTAGAGGTCGGAAAAATCCAGCGACTTGCGCTGCATCTTTTTCCAGATCGAATAGATGTGCTTGGGCCGCCCCGCCAGCTCGGCGTGCAGGCCGGCGGCGTCCAGCGCCTGTTGCAGCTCGTCCAGCGACTGGCGGATGAATGCCTCGCGATCGACCCGGCGCTCGTCGAGCAGCTTCGCGATGCGGCGGTAGGTGTCCGGCTCCAGGTAGCGGAACGCCAGATCCTCCAGCTCCCATTTCAGTTGCCAGATGCCGAGCCGGTTGGCCAGCGGGGCATGGATGTCGCGGCTCAACCGTGCCAGCGCGGCGGCCTGCGCCGGCGGCAGCGACGCCGCGGCGCGCATCCGCGCGAGCTGGCGCGCCAGCAGCACGAACACCACGCGCAGGTCGCGCACGATCGCCAGCAACAGCCGGCGCAGGCCTTCGTTGGCACCGCCCGGCGCCCGCTGCGCGTGCAAGGTCCACACCTGCTCGGCCGCCTGCTGGCCGGCGACCAGGCGTTGCACCTCCGCCGGCAGACCCGGGCCGCGCGCTGCCCACAACGCCGGGTCGACGCGTGCCAGTTCGAACCACAACGCCGCCGACTGGGTCGACGCGTCACAACCGAGCATGCCGAGCAGGTCGAGGGTGTCCCC
This sequence comes from uncultured Rhodanobacter sp., assembly GCA_937906285.1. GTDB lineage: Bacteria > Pseudomonadota > Gammaproteobacteria > Xanthomonadales > Rhodanobacteraceae > Rhodanobacter. The sequence continues at coordinate 3,836 of CALCWL010000134.1, forward strand.
GCATTCGGCCTGGTCGACCGGGCGCTCGCCGCAAGCCGCCAGCGCTTCGGCCAGATCGGGTGACAACTCGTCGGCGCGCTGGCGCCATGCGGCGAGGCTGGCTGAATGGGTGCGCGGGGCCATGGTGGCGGCCATTGTAATGGCATGGCCGCAGGGGGCAGCCCGCGGCGCTTGGCCTCGGGCCGCCTGGCGGGCAGAATCGGGATTCGCCATTCCGGCTTCGAGGAAATCCCCATGTCCTTCCGCGCACGCTGTCTCCCGTTGTTGCTGGCCCTCCCGTGCTGCGCCGTGTACGCGCAGCAAACGCCCGAAGGCCTGCAACAACGCATGAGTCCTTCCGAGTTCAAGGCCGCCGGCCTGGACAAGCTCTCGCCGCAGGAATTGCAGAATCTCGACACCTGGCTGCGCGGGCACGCCAAGACCACGACCAGGATGGTCACCCCCAGCGGCAAGCCGGTGTTCTACGCAAACGACGCCAAGCGCGAAAAGATCCAGACCCGCATCAAGGGCCACTTCGACGGCTGGAGCGGCCACAACGAGTACACCCTGGACAATGGTCAGGTCTGGCGACAGATCGGCTCGGACAATGTGTTGTGCATGACCGCCGACAATCCCTCGACCAAGGTCAAACCCTCGATGATGGGCAACTGGCTGATGTATGTGTCCGGCTGCAACGGCAGCGTGCACGTCGAACGCGTGCGCTGATCCGGTCGGTCAGGCGAGCGCCGCCAACGCCTTCGCCAACCGCTTGGCCGACACCGGCTCGGCGGTCTTCAGCTCCTGCGCGAACAGCGACACGCGCCACTCCTCGATCAGCCAGCGCAACTCGGCCAGTTCGGCCGGGTCGCCGCCGGCGGCGCGGTGCTGCAGGTACGCGCGCCAGTACGGCAGCACCTGCAGCATGCGTTGCTGGTCCTTCGCCGGGTCCTGGCGCAAGCGTTCGCCGCGCAGGCGCATCGCCTTGAGGTAGCGCGGATAATGCGCCAGCCGTGATGGCGGCAGCTCGCGCAGGAAACCGGGCACGAGCAGCGCGTCGAACTGTTCGCGCAGATCGTCGTAGCTGGCGCGGGCGAAGCCCAGCAGCGGCGGCTCGAGCCACGGCTTGAGCTCGGCCTGCGCCTCGATGATCGGTTCGGCCAGTTTGAGCCGCTCGACGCCGGCGCCGAACAGCGCGCGCGCGCACTGCGTGCGCAGCGCCTCGAACGCGCCGGCGGTGCGCACGTCCAGCTCATGGCGCTGCAGCAGGTCGGCGAAGCCGCCTTCAAGCAGGTCTTCGCGCAGGCTGTCCACGCTGCCCAGCGGCGCGTATTTCAAGGCCAATGCATTGCCGATCGGCAGCCGCCGGCGCGCCTGCTTCGCCTCGCCGGCCAGCGCGTTGCGCAGCAGCCGCACCACGCCCTGCCGGTGCGCCGCGCGCGCCTCGTCGCTGCGCTCGAACACGCGCAGTGCCACCGCCTCGCCCAGGTCGACCAGCGCCGGGAAGGCGGTGATGCCGCCCTCGGAACGCACCTGCGCCGGAATCTCCTCGAAATCCCAGCTGGCCACATCCTCGCGGGTCAGCTCGAGGTCGGTCTTGCGCGAGAATGCCGCGCGCGCCTGCCCTTCCCATTGCCCCCGCAGGGGCGCCAGGTCGCGGCCGCTGGCCAGCGTCCTGCCGCGCTCGTCGTGCAGGCGGTAGCGCATCGAGAGGTGCGGCGGCAGTTCGACGGCGGCGAACTCGCTCGCGGCAAGCTCGACGCCGGTAGCGCGTTGCAGGAAGGCGGCCAGTGCCTTCGCCAGCGGTTCATCACGCGGCGCCTCCGCCTCGACGAACGCCCGCGCGAAATCCGGCGCCGGCACGAAATTGCGCCGCAGCGCCTTGGGCAGGCCGCGGATCAGCTCGGCCACCTTGTCGGCCAGCAGACCCGGCACCAGCCATTCACCGCGCGCGGGCCGCAGCGCATTCAACATCGCCAGCGGCAGCTGCAGGGTGACGCCGTCGGCCTCGTCACCGGGGACGAAGCGGTATTCCAGCCGGTAGCGCTGCGCGCCGATCTCCAGCGTGGCGGGAAAGGCCTTCGCATCCAGCCCCGCGCCGCCGGCCAGCACGTCGTCCAGCGACCAGCGCAGCGCCGCCTGCTCGGCCGGGCGCGCCTGGCGGTACCACGCGTCCAGCGCACGGCTGCTGGCGATGTCTTGCGGCAGCTTGCCCTCGAAGAACGCGACCAGCTCGTCCTCGTGGCGGATCAGTCCCTCGCGGCGCTGCTTCGCCTCGATGCCCTGCGCCTCCTCCAGCACGCGCTGGTTGGCGCGCACGAAATCCGCCTTCGTGTCGAGGTCGCCGCGCACCAGCGCCTCGCGCAGGAAGATCGCATGGGCCAGCGCCGGGTCCTGCGCCTGGAAGGTGACCGGCCGCTTCTCCACCAGCACCAGCCCGAACAGGCTGACCTGTTCGTACGCCACCACGCCGCCGCGCTTCCTCGACCAGTGCGCGTCGCGGCAATGCATGCGCAGCAGGTGCGCGGCCTGCTGCTCGATCCACAGCGGCTCGACCCGCGCATTCATCATGCCCCACACGCGCCCGCCCAGGTCGAGGATCTGCGCGCTGAAGACCCAGTTCGGCGGCGCCTTGGCCAGCGCCGAGCCGGGGAAGACCTGGAACTTGCGCTCGCGCGTGCTCTGGTAGACGCCCTTTTCGTCCTTGCGGCCGACCTGGGTGGGCAGGCCGGCCAACAGGCAGCGATGGACCGCCTCATAGAGGCGGTCCATCGCTGCCTGTTGATCAATGACGCGCTCCTCGCGTTCGCCTCCTCTCCCCCGCGGCGACCGGAGGGAGTCCCCTTGTGGGTGGAGGAGGATTGAGGTGAGGGGCTGGGGCTTGCCGGAACGCGCATGCGAAGCCCGCCTTTCCTTGCCACCCTTCTGCGAGATTGCCCCCTCATCCCGACCTTCTCCCCGGAGGGGAGAAGGAGCAGAGCCGCCAGCGTCCAGCTTCCACCCCAGCTCCCCCACCACCAGCAACAACTGCCGGTGCAGCTCGCGCCACTCGCGCATGCGCATGAAGCTGAGGAAATGCCGCGAACACCAGTCGCGCAGCTTCGACTGGGTCAGTTCCTCGTGCGCGTCGTGATAGGTGCGCCACAGGTTCAGCACGCCGACGAAATCGGACTTCGGGTCGGCGAACACGGCGTGCGCGGCGTCGGCCTGCTGGCGTGCGTCGCCGGGACGCTCGCGCGGGTCCTGGATGCTGAGGAAGGCGACGATGACGAGCAGCTCGCGCAGCGCATGCAGCTGCTCACCCTCGACCAGCATGCGTGCCAGCTGCACGTCGATCGGCAGCCGCGCCAGGGTGCGGCCAATCGCGGTGAGCCGGCGCGCGTCGTCGATCGCGGAAATCTCGGTGAGCCGGCGGAAGCCGTCGGCGACCACGCGCGGGTCGGGCGCTTCCAGGAACGGGAACTCATCGACCTCGCCCAGTTTCAACGCCAGCATGCGCAGGATCACGTTGGCCAGCGACGAGCGCAGCAGCTCCGGATCGGTGAACGCGGCGCGGCCGGCGAAATCGGCCTCGTCGTACAGGCGGTAGCAGATGCCCGGCCCCACGCGGCCGCAGCGGCCCTTGCGCTGGTCCGCCGCCGCCTGCGAGATCGGCTCCACGTGCAGCCGTTCGAGCTGGCTGCGTTGGCTGTAGCGCTTGACTCGCGCGATGCCGGTGTCGATCACGTAGCGGATGCGCGGCACCGTGAGCGAGGTCTCGGCCACGTTGGTGGCCAGCACCACGCGGCGCTTCACGCCGGGCTTGAACACGCGGTCCTGGTCGCCGGCGGAAAG
>CALCWL010000135.1 GCA_937906285.1 uncultured Rhodanobacter sp.
GCGCGAGGTGGACAAGCTGGACAAGCGCGGCGCCGACTACGTGCGCGACACGCTGACCGGCGAGGCGTTCGGCCTCAGTGCCGAGGTGGCGGCGAAGATCCTCGCCTTCGTGCAGGTGCGCTCGACCTCGCTGCAGGACGCGCTGGACAAGCTCGACGCGCTGGGTCCCGGCCCGGAGGCGATGGAGCAGGGCCGCGCCGAGCTGAAGGAAGTGCTGGGCCTGATCCACGCCTTCGGCGTGCCGCAGACGCACTACGCGCTGAACCTGTCGATCGCCCGCGGCCTCGACTACTACACCGGCACCGTCTACGAGACCACGCTGAACGACCACCCGCAGATCGGCTCGATCTGCTCCGGCGGCCGCTACGAGAACCTCGCCGGCCAGTACACCAAGTCGCACCTGCCCGGCGTCGGCATTTCGATCGGCCTGACCCGGCTGTACTGGCAGTTGCGCGACGCCGGCCTGATCGATACGGCCAAGAGCACGGTCGACGTGCTGGTCACCCAGATGGACGAGGCGCAGCTGCCGGCTTATCTGGCGCTGGCTGGCGAGCTGCGCGGCGCCGGCATCGCCACCGAGGTGGTGCTGGAGGCCGGCAAGCTGGGCAGGCAGTTCAAGTACGCCGACCGCGCCGGCATCCGCTTCGTGGTGGTGCTGGGCGAGGACGAACTCGCCCGCGGCGTGGTGACGGTGAAGGACCTGCGCCGCGAAGACCAGTTCGAGGTCGCGCGCGGCGAGCTGGTCAAGACGCTGCGGGTGGAACTGGAGCAGGCCGCGGCGATGGGGTAATCCTCATGACTGTCATGCCCCCGAACGCGGGAACAACGGCAGTGTCGACATGGCAAACGGGTCCGGAGCAACTTTGTGAGTGAAACGATTCTTCTCGACGGCAGCAGCCTGACGCGCACGCAACTGGTGGCGGTGGCACGGCGGGGCGCGCCGGTGGCCCTGGATCAGGATCAGCTCAAGCGCGTGCAGCGCGCCGCCGATTTCCTGGCCGACAAGGTCAGCTGCGGCGAGCCGACCTACGGCGTGACCACCGGTTTCGGCAGCAACGCCGACAAGCTGCTGGGCGCACACCGCGTGCGCGACGAGCTGCCGGGGCATCAGTGTGCCGAAGGCACGCTGATGGAGGAGTTGCAGCACAACCTGATCATCACGCACGCCGTCTGCGTCGGCAAACCGTTTGCGGCGGAAGTGGTTCGGGCGATGCTGGTGATCCGTATCAATACCTTGATGCGCGGCCACTCGGGCATCCGCGTGAGCACGCTGCAAGCGCTGGCTGCGATGCTCAATGCCGGCGTGGTGCCAGTGGTGCCGGAGAAGGGCTCGGTTGGCGCCAGCGGCGATCTGGCACCGCTGTCGCATCTGGCGATCGTGCTGCTCGGCGGCGGCGAAGCGTTCTACGAGGGCAAGCGCATGCCCGGCGCGCAGGCGCTGGAGCGTGCCGGCCTCAAGCCAATCCGGTTGTCGTTCAAGGAGGGTCTGGCGCTCAACAACGGGACCGCGCAGATGCTTGCCACCGGCGCGTTGGCGCTGGACGTGCTGGGCGACCTGCTGGATGTGGCCGATCTCGCTGCGGCGATGACGCTGGATGCCTTCGCCGGGCGCAGCGGCGCCTTGCGGCCGGAGGTGCATGCGCTGCGTCCGCACCCCGGGCAGGTCGACACGGCGGCGCACGTGCGCGAATTGCTGGACGGGTCCACCTTGCTGGACATCCCGTATCACCTGGTACCGCGCTTCAAGCCGTGGAGCGCCGATGCCTGGAGCGAGCCGGACGATCAGGCGCTCAGTTTCGACATCGGCTGGGACTGGGTGCCGGCCAATCAGCGCCACGGCCGCGAGGCGTTCTACGCGCGCTTCCTGCCGTTCAAGGGGGGCAAGAAACACCAGCCACAGGATGCGTACAGCTTGCGCTGCATGCCGCAGGTACATGGTGCGGTGCGCGATGCGTGGAGCCAGGCCTGCCGCGTGTTCGACATCGAGCTGAACTCGGTCACCGACAACCCGCTGATTTTCCCGGATGCGGAAGGCGCGCAGTTCATCGGCTTCATGATCGTGCAGTACACCGCCGCGGCGCTGGTCAACGACCTCGCCACACGCGCGCATCCGGCCAGCGTGTATTCGGTGCCGACCAGCGCCAACGCCGAGGACCACGTCTCGATGGGCGCGAACGAGGCGCGCCACGTGCTGGACATGGTGGAGGACCTGGGCCACGCGCTGGCGCTGGAGTTGTACACGGCGGCGCAGGCGCTCGACTATCGCCAGGAGATGCTCAACGCCGCGCGCCGCCTGGCCCGCCGCGGCGGCTGGCAGGCGCTGGCGGCGAAAGTGGCCAATGCGCCGCGCGAAGGCCAGCCGCACTATCGGCAGTTCGTGACGGAAGTGCAGCAGCTCGCCGACGCCCTGGATACTGCCGACGATTTCCACGCCGGCACCCGCGTGCGCCAGGCGCATGCGATCCTGCGCGAACGCATTGCCTTCCTGCACCGCGACCGCGCGCTGGATGGCGACGTGGCTGCTGTCTGCGCGTTGGTACAACAAGGCGCCTTCCGCGCCACGGTTTGACGCACTCCACGGAGCCGAGCATGAGCCTGATCCAGACCCCCGTTTCCCATGGCGAACTGATCGACAAGATCACCATCCTCGAAATCAAGTCGCGGCGGATGACCGACGAGACCAAGCTGGCCAACGTGCGCAAGGAGCTGGAGTTGCTCAATGCGACCTGGGCCAACGACGCGGCGTCGCGGATCGACATTCGCGAGGAACGCGCCAGCCTGCTGGCGGTGAACGAGCTGCTTTGGGATATCGAGGACAAGATCCGGCTGAAGGAACGCGCACAGGAGTTCGACCGCGATTTCATCGAGCTGGCGCGCTCGGTGTATTTCCGCAACGACGAGCGCGCCGCGTTCAAGCGTGCGATCAACCTCAAGCTCGGTTCGCAGCTGGTCGAGGAAAAGTCGTACCAGGACTACCGCGCCGGCTGAGGCGAATCACTGACGCACCACGAAAAACGGCGCCCGCGGGCGCCGTCTTCGTGTGGATTAGGGCAGGTCAGTGGGGCAGGAATTCGTCCAGTGCCTTGACCAGTTCCTCTTCCTTGATCGGCTTGGTGACGTAGGCCTTGGCGCCCTGGCGCATGCCCCAGACCTTGTCGGTTTCCTGGTCCTTGGTGGTGACCAGGATGATCGGGATGTGCGCGGTATCGGCGTTCTTGCTGATCGTGCGGGTGGCCTGGAAACCGTTGAGGTTGGGCATGACCACGTCCATCAGGATCAGGTCGGGCAACTCGGCCTTGGCCACCTCGACGCCCGCGGCACCATCTTCCGCCGACAACGTCTCATGCCCGAGTTTCTCGACGATCCGCTTGATGCCCAGCAACTGGGAGGGGGAGTCGTCGACGATCAGGATGCGTGCCATGGGTTGGGGGTTCCCTGCGGGTTTCGGTGATTCTAAGGCGTGACGATGGTACTTCCAAGCACGCCGCTGTCAAACCGGATGGTCGACGTGCACCAGCGTGCGCCCGAAGGACTCGCCGGCAAGCATGCGCTCGAACACCTGAGGCAACTCCTCCAGCGCGATGTCGCGCGTGGCGATGCGCTCCAGATGCCGCGGCTTCCAGTCGCTGGCGAGGCGCCGCCAGATCTCGTCGCGAATGTCCCGCGCGGTCCCGGCCGAAGCCACGCCGAGCAGGCTCGTGCCGCGGATGATGAAAGGCATCACCGTGCTGTCGAACGCGATGCCGCCGGCGTTGCCGCACAGTGCCACGTTGCCGTAGGGCACGATGAGCGGCAGCAGGCCGGCGAGCATGCCGCCGCCGACATTGTCCAGCGCGCCGCCGAAGCGGGCGGAGTCCATCGGCTTGCCGCTGAAGGCGAGCTGGTGGCGGTCGATGCAGTCCGTGGCGCCGAGGCTGCGCAGGAAGTCGAAGTGGTCCGCCTTGCCGCTGATCGCATGCACTTCGTAACCGGCGCGACTGAAGATGTCGATCGCCAGCTGGCCGACGCCACCGCTGGCGCCGCTGACCGCGACCGGGCCCAGCGCGGGTGTCTGCCGGTTGTCCTGCATGCGCAGCAGGGCGAGGGCCGCGGTGAAACCGGCGGTGCCGATGATCATGCTTTCGCGCAGGCTGAGACCGGCCGGCAGCGGGATGGTCCAGCGCGCGTCCAGCCGTGCGTATTGCGCATAGCCGCCGTCGCGCGTTTCGGACAGGCCGCTGCCGGTGCACAGCACGGCATCGCCTTCCTTGAATACGGGATCGGTCGAGGCGACCACATGACCGGCCACGTCGATACCGCCGTTGAGCGGATAGGTGCGCAGGATCCGGCCCCTGCCGGTGCCGGCCAGCGCGTCCTTGTAGTTGACCGAGGAGTACGCGACCTTGAC
>CALCWL010000136.1 GCA_937906285.1 uncultured Rhodanobacter sp.
ACGCCGGCCTTGAACGCGGGGCCGTCCCACAGCACGTCGGCGATGCTGCCGTCGTTGCCGATCGACAGGCCCAGCGAGTAGGTCAAGTCGGCCATGTGGCGGCGTTTCTCGGCGGCCTTGACCGCGTCGGTGGGCTGGTCGGTGTAGACCAGTTTCCAGCCGTGCGATTCGATGCCGCCGGTCAGCGGGCCGTGGCCGTCCAGGCGCGTGCGCAGGTAGCCGGCCCAGTCGAACGGCGCGACGCCATTCAAGGTCCTGACCACGTCCTCGAAGGTGTAGGTGTTGACGTTCCACTGGCCGTTGTCCATGCCGAAGAAGGCACGGGCAAAATCGTCGATGGAACGTTTGCCGTGGCTGAGTTCGCGCAGCTTGCCGTCGACGTCGAGCCAGATCATCTCGCCGGCGGAGTAGTAATCCTCGCTGGCCTGGTAGTTGCGGTACGGCAGCGGCGCGCGCTGGGCGATCACCGGATCGTTGGTGGTGTCCTGCACGTTGCGCCAACTGGCCAGGCCGGGGCGGCCCTTGTCGTAGGTGGCGGCGACGTAGGCCAGCGTGTCGCGGGTGTGCTCCTCGCTCCACAGGCCCGAGCGCGCGGCCATCACCTGGCCCCAGAACTGGGTCTGGCCCTCGTACACCCACAGCAGGCTGTCGCCCATCGGCACGTTGAAGGTCGGCGTGTAGAGGTCCGCGCCGCGGCGGTACTTGCCGTTCCACGAATGGTTGAACTCGTGCGAGAACAGGTCGCGCGCGGCGACGTTCTTCTTCCACTCGGTGAAGAAATCGGCCGAGGTGCCGTCCTCGCTGGAGCGGTGGTGCTCCAGCCCGATGCCGCTCATCTTGTCGCTGAGCGAGACCAGGAAATCGTAATGGTCGTAGTGGTGCGCGCCGTACAGCTTGTACATCTGCTGCACCAGGTTGCGGAATGCCTTGAGCTGCTCCGGTTTCACCTCGAGGTACTTTGCGGCGTCGGCGACGAGGTCCATGTGCACCGGCGCCTTGGCGCCCGGATCGAGGTCGAGACGCTTGAAGTGCTTGCCGGCGAAGATCGGCGAGTCGACCAGGTTCTCGTAGTCGATCGGCTTGAAGTGGATGGTGTCGCCCTCGCGCGAGGCGACCTCCAGCGCGGTGCCGGCTTGCCAGCCGGCGGGCAGTTTCACGCTGGCCTGGGCGGGGATCTGGCGCGTGTGGTAGCCGGCCGGGTAGAGCGACACCGCGTTCCACTGCAGGTTGAGCATTTCCGGCGTCATCACCACGCGGCCCTGGCGACGGTCCTGCGGCGACAGGAACTGGAACTGCGCCTCCACCTGGGTCGTCCCTTCGGGCACCACCACGTGGAAGGCGTAGACATCCAGCGAATCGCGCGTCCACGGCAGGGTCTTGCCGTTGGCGGTGACCACCAGTCCGGCCAGCTTGTCGATCGGACCGGTGGGCGAGTGGTTGCCGGGCAGCCATTGCGGATAAAGCAGGGTCAGCGGACCGGGCTGCGCCGGGATCACCTCGTGCACGCGGAAGATGCGACGGGCCACGTCGCTGGCGTCCACGCTGATCTTCAGGCTGCCCTGATAGGGCACATTCTGCGCGGCCGGGACATCGGCGATGGCGCCGAAACTGGCCAGCGCCAGGGCACTGGCGGCAACGGCGGCGGCGAGGCGGGCAAATTTCAAGGGCGGCTCCGGGATGATGGAATGAGGCGGCGCCGGCCTCGCCGGGCGCGCGGGAAAGCGGCCGGCATGGGCTGGCGACCGGGAAGAACGCGGGCCTTCGATGCTAGTGCGCGCTGCCGGCGACCACCCCTGCCGAAGGTCACGATCGCCGCGCCGGCATGGCCGTGAGGCGCATCCTGGGGTTGGCATTCATCGTGCTTTGCTCCGCGGCAAACCACTCCGGATGTCCCGACCGCCGCCATGCCCACCCCTGCCGTCCAGCCGTCATCCAGCGAAGACGCCGCGTTCCGTCGCGACTACGCCGGCTACCTGGCGCAGCGCATGGGGCCGATGATCCATGCGCTGATGGCGGTGGCCTTGTGCGCCTACCTGATGGCAGTGGTGGTGCGCGGCCTGCTTGGTGCCGCGCCGAACGAGCTGCTGTGGCAGCTGATCCCGGCCCCGCCGATGCTGCTGGTGGTGATCGCCGCGCGGCAGTGCCGCGAGCCGCTGACCCTGCGCATGCTCGCCCTGCTGTGCGTGGTGCTGCTGCAGATCGGCATCAACCTCACCGGGTTCGGCAGCGCGACCGGCGTGCGCCAGCCACTGCCGGGGCTGCTGCTGCCGGTGGCCTCGTCGGTGATCTGGTTCGGCCGCTGGGATTTCCTGATCGCGATGGCGCTGTGCGCCCTGGGGCCGCTGCCGATGCTGCTGCACCTGGGCGACGGCGAGCGGACCTTGCAGTACTCGGTGTACATGGCCATTTCGGTGTCGCTGGCGACGGTGTTGCGCGCGTTCATGGCGCGCACCCTGCTCGAACAGTTCAAGCTGGAGCGCCTGCTGCGCGAACGCGCCGAGACCGACGGCCTCACCGGCGTGCTGCTGCGCAACCGCTTCCTCGACCTGGGCCGCATCGCGCTGCACGAGACGCAGCAACTGCGCCAGCCGATGGCGATGCTGTTTCTCGATGCCGACCACTTCAAGCGGATCAACGACGAACATGGCCACGCCGCCGGCGACGCCGCACTGGTGGCGCTGGCCTCGCGCTTGCGCACGCAGGCTCGCCGCCATGACCTGATCGGCCGCATCGGCGGCGAGGAATTCGCCATGCTGCTGCCCGGCGTGGACCTGGGGCAGGCGCTGCTGCGCGCCGAGCAACTGCGCCTGGCGGTGGCCGCCAGTCATCACCCGGGCGGACACCTGAGCGCCAGCATCGGCGTGGCGGTGTGCATGCCCGGTTGCTGCGACAGCGTCGAGAGCCTGCTGGCCCGCGCCGACCTGGCGATGCGCCAGGCCAAACGCGACGGCCGCGATCGGGTGGTCCCGGCCCTCGCCAGCGCCTGAGAGGTTGTGATTCTTCAACCTCTCAGGCCGGCCATGGCGAGGGCATGGATGCCCGAGTTGAGGCAACGCAGGAGCAGTTGCCCGATGGCCGGACATGAAGCATGCCACGCAAGTGACTGGTTCATGTGAGCGAGTCCGGGCATGTACCGGACTCGCGATAGAAGAAAACCACAGGAAGGGGTTTTCTTCACAGACCCTGAAGCGGGTCAGGCCTTGCCGGTGGCCAGCTTGCTGTGCCGCATGCCGTAGAAGAAGTAGATCGCCAGGCCGATCGCCATCCAGATCACGAAGCGCCACATGGTGAGCACGTCCAGCCCGCCGATCAGGTGGAACCTGCCGTCGGTGACCCACGGCCAGCCGATGATCAGGAACAGCGAGAACACGATGCCCAGCGGCGCCAGCAGCCACAA
>CALCWL010000137.1 GCA_937906285.1 uncultured Rhodanobacter sp.
ACCGACATCGCCGCGCGCGGCATCGACATCGAGCAGTTGCCGATCGTGATCAACTACGACCTGCCTTCGGTCGCCGAAGACTACGTGCACCGCATCGGCCGCACCGGTCGCGCCGGCATGGAAGGCCTCGCCCTGTCGCTGGTCAGCCACGACGAATCCGGCTTGCTGTTCGACATCCGCAAGCTGCTCAAGCAGGACATCGCGATCACGCCGGTGACCGGCTACGAGCCGTCCGCCCCGCTGCGGCTGGATGCCGGCGCACCGCGTCCGAAGCAGGGCGGCGGCCAGCGCCAGCAGTCGCGCGCGCCGCGCCAGGGCAAGCCCGCCGGTGCGGCACGGCCGAGCGGCTATGCGCCGCAGGGCCGCGGCGACCACGCCGCCGGCAACCAGCGCCGCCGCAACAACCGGCGCCCGGCCGCGAAGGCCTGAAATGCAGGGAATAGGGAGTAGGGAATAGGGAATCGGAAGAGCCTCGCCCGCAAGCGGCCCCTTGTACGCCGACTGCCGTGGGCGTCAGGCGGTGCTCTTGGCTTTTGCTATTCCCTATTCCCTATTCCCTATTCCCGGCTCAAAAGCGCCCTGCCGTGATGCCGTAGGTGGTCTTCGACAAAGCTGGTGATGAACCAGTAGCTGTGGTCATAGCCGGCGTGCCGGCGCAGCAACAGGGCCTGTCCGGATTCGGCGCAGGCCTGGTCGAACAGTTCCGGTTTCAACTGCGCTTCGAGGAAACCGTCGGCCTCGCCCTGATCGATGAGGATCGTGCCGGGAAAGGTCTGCCGCCGCACCAGTTCGCAGGCATCGTGCGCAGCCCAGGCCGCCGGGTCGTCGCCCAGGTAGCGCGGCAACGCCTTGCGCCCCCACGGCACCTGACTGGGCGCCACGATCGGGGCGAAGGCCGACACCGAGCGATAGCGTGAGGGATTCTTCAGGGCCAGGGTCAGCGCGCCGTGGCCACCCATCGAATGACCGCAGATGCCACTGCGCGCGAGGTCGGCCGGAAAATGGGCACCGATCAACGCGGGCAGTTCGTCCACCACGTAGCTCGCCATGCGAAAGCGTGTCGACCACGGCGCCGCGGTGGCATCGAGGTAGAAGCCGGCACCTTCGCCGAATTCCCAGTCGCCGGTGGCGCCCTCGAAGCCGGTGTCGCGCGGGCTGGTGTCGGGCATCACCAGGATCAGGCCCAGTTCCGCGGCCATCCGCTGCGCGCCGGCCTTGATCGTGGCGGTTTCCTCGGTGCAGGTGAGGCCAGCCAGGAAGTACAGCACCGGACACCGTTGCCGCGCCGCCTGCGGCGGCTGGTAGACGGCGAAGCGCATGGGGCCGGCACAGGCGTGCGATTCATGCCGATAGAAGCCCTGCACGCCCGCATGCGCACGCTGTTCGGAAATGGTTTCGATGGCCATGGCTTTGTACTGTCCCGGTCGCGCGAACCGTCAGCATACTTGGCCGCCACGATGGCAGGTCCGTTCAGGCTTGCCGGCCACGCGCGCCGGCAGAGACTGGTAGAATCCACCCCTTGCGCGTCGCATTCACGACGCTGCGTTCCGTTCCGAGGTTTCCCCCATGTCATCCCCCACTCCCGACCACGCCCCGGTCCCGTCCGGCTTTGGCGCGCTGGCGCTGCACCCCGACGTCCAGCGCGTGCTGGCCGACGTCGGCTACGAAGCGCCCTCGCCGATCCAGGCCGCCACCATCCCGCCGCTGCTGGAAGGCCGCGACG
>CALCWL010000138.1 GCA_937906285.1 uncultured Rhodanobacter sp.
ACGCTGGGCACCTTGCTGCGCAACGGCGTGCCGCTGCTCGGCGCGCTGACCATCGCGCGCCAGGTCACCGGCAACCTCGCGCTGGACGCGGCGCTCGGCGCGGCGCACGAACAGGTCAAGGGCGGCGCGGGGCTGAGCCTGGCGCTGGGCCAGTCGAAACTGTTCCCGCGCCTCGCGCTGCAGATGGTGCAGGTGGGCGAGGAGGCCGGCCAGCTCGACGGCATGCTGCTGAAAGTGGCCGACACCTTCGAACTGGAATCGCGCCGCTCGATCGACCGCCTGCTCGCCGCGCTGGTGCCCGCGCTGACCATCGTGATGACCGTGCTGGTCGGCATCATCATGGCCGCGATCCTGCTGCCGCTGCTGAGCATGACCAGCAGTATTCAATGATTGAGAGCAGGGAATAGGGAATGGGGAATAGGGAATCGGAAAGGCGGCGTCCGGCGGGTCGTGAGCAACATGCAGATGAATTCATGACGGAGAAAGTGTGATGAAGATGACAGGATTCGGGACACGGGACCGGGAACAAAAAACAGAAGCAAAAGCGGGCGGTCGGCGCGCGCGCACTTTTCCGATTCCCTATTCCCGATTCCCTATTCCCGGGCGCGCGCAGCGCGCCGGCGGCTTCACCCTGCTCGAGATGCTGGCGGTGATCGCGCTGATCGGCATCGTCGCGGTGGCGGTGATCACCAAGGTCATCCCGAGTTTCGACAAGGGCAAGTACAAGACCGGCAAGATCCAGCTGAGCACGCTGGCGCAGGACATCGACAACTACATGCTCGACAACGGCACGCCGCCGCAGCAGCTGGTCGACCTGGTGAAGAAGCCCGGCAACGCGCCGAACTGGCAGGGTCCGTACGCCAAGGAGTCGCAGCTGAAGGACCCCTACGGCCACGACTACGGCTACCAGTACCCCGGCCAGCACGGCAAATACGACCTCGTCTTCTACGGCGAAGACGGCAAGCCGGGCGGCGACGGGTTGAATGCGGATGCCGGCAACTGGCAATGAAACCGGGAATAGGGAATCCCGCAAGGGGACTTCCTGGCGGTCGTCGGGAATCGGGAATAGGAAGAGCGGCGGAGTCGCGCGCTCTTGCCGTTTCCCATTTCCTATTCCCTATTCCCGATTCCCGGCGCGCGCAACGCGCCTTCACCCTCCTCGAAATGCTCGTCGTCATCGTGCTGATCGGGCTGGCGGCGGTGGCGGTGTCGGTGTCGGTGACGCGGGGGCTGGCCGGGGCGCGGGTGCGTGCGGCCAGCAGCGAACTGGCTGGCGCGTTGCGGGCGACGCGGGCGCAGGCGATCGTGCACGCGAACGAGCAGGTCTTCGACGTCGATACCCGCGCCAACAGCTACCAGGGCGCCAGCCACCGCGACGTCGCCCTGCCCAAGGGACTCAAGGTCAGCATCACCAGCGCGAAGGAAGACCAGCCCAGCGACCATGTCGGGCGCATCCGCTTCTTCCCGGACGGCAGCTCCACCGGCGGCCGCATCACCCTGAAAGCCGGCCAGCGCGAGTGGCATGTCAATGTTTCCTGGCTGACGGGCGAGGTGCGTGTGGTGGATCAGCCATGAAAGCCGGGAATCGGGAATGGGGAATGGGGAATAGGAAGAGCAACGGCCACGGCTCCGCGGCAACTTGCTTTGCCGATTCCCTATTCCCGACGACCGCCAGGAAGTCCCCTTGCGGGATTCCCCATTCCCGGCGCGCGCAGCGCGCCTTTACCCTCCTCGAGGTGATCGCCGCGATCGCGTTGCTGGCGATCGCCTTCACCGTGCTGATGCGGGTGGCGGGCGGCTCGATCCGCCTGAGCGAGAATGCCGCCGATCACAGCGAGGCGGCACTGTGGGCGCGCAGCCTGCTCGACACGGCGTTCACCAGCGAACCGGTGCGGCCGGGCAGCACGTCCGGCCGCTTCGACCAGCGCTTTCGCTGGCAATTGAATGTGGCGCCGTGGCGCCCGGGCACGACCCCGGCGCAAGCGCCGCTGCAGCTCTATCAGCTCGACCTGGAAGTCAGCTGGGGGCCGGCAAGCCACCCGCAATCGGCCCATTTCCGCACCTTGCGGTTGGCCGCGGCGGAATCGGGGCAGACGTTGCCATGACCAGGCGCGCCGCCGGCTTCACGTTGCTGGAGATCCTCGCCGCGCTGGTGCTGCTGGCGCTGTTGCTGCTGGGCGTGTACTCGGGCATCGCCAGCGCCAGCCGCAGCGTGCGCTCGGGCACCGCCGCGATCGAGCGGATGGACCAGCTGCGCGCGGCGCAGCAGTTCCTGCGTCGCGAACTGGCGCAAAGCCTGGCCGCGCCGATCAGCCGTACCGACCGCGGCGAGCCGGTCTATTTCCAGGGCAGCGCGCACGAGATGCGCTATGTCGCGCCGTTGCCGGGTTACCTGGGCAAGCTCGGGCCGCAGTTGCAGCAGTTGCAACTGGTCGACGACGGCGCTGGGGGCCTGCGCCTGGAACTGCGCCTGGCCCTGCTGCCGCCCGACGGCAGCCCGCCGCAGGCGCTGGGCGAGCCGCAGGTGCTGTTCGACCATGTCCGCGCGGGCGGTTTCCACTACCTGGGTGCCGATGCCGACGGCAGCGCCTTGCCGTGGGCGAGCGAGTGGACGGCCGACCGCTCGCTGCCGCAAGTGGTGCGCATCGAGCTGCAGCCGCTCGATCACGCCAGTTGGCCGCGGCTGGACATTCCGCTGCGCATCGAGCCACTCGACGCCGGCGGGCCGTTGCGCATCCACGTGCTGCGGCGCACCCCGCCATGAGCCGTCGCATGACGAAGGCGTCCGGCCAGCGGGGGGTCGCCCTGCTGCTGGTGCTGTGGGCGTGCACCCTGCTGGCGATCCTGCTCGGCGGTTACGCCGCGCTGGCGCGCACCGAAGGTTTGCAGGCGCGTTACCAGTTCGCCGGCACGCAGGCGCACTACGCCGCGGAGGCCGGCCTGATGCGCGCGATCTACGGTCTGCAGGACCCGCGCATCAAGCAGCGCTGGATCGGTGACGGCCGGCCGTACCCGTTCACCTACGGCCACGCCAGCGTGGTGGTGCGTGCGATCGACGAGGACGGCAAGGTCGATCTCAACAGCGCCACGCCGGAGGTGTTGCAAGGCCTGCTGGAGGCCGCCGGCTTGCGACCGCGCGAGGCCGGCGAACTGGTCCGTCACATCGTCGACTGGCGCAGCCCGCCCAGCCTCGCCGATGAAGCGGACAGCCAGCGCGCCGCCTATGCTTCCGCCGGTCGCGACTACGGTCCGCGCCACGGCCCGTTCGCTACCGTGGAGGAGCTGCAACTGGTGCTGGGCATGACGCCGGCGCTGTACCACCAGCTGGCGCCGGTGCTGACGATCTGGTCCGGCAGCCCCAGCCCCAACCCGAACACCGCGCCGCCCTTGGCGCTGCAGGCGATTCCCGGGATGACGCCGCAGCAACTGGCCGCGATCCGCGCCACCCGGGCGAAAAACGCCAGCGATCCGAGTCTGGTTCTCAACAACGGAACCACGCATAGTATCGAGTCCGTCGCCACCCTGGCCGACGGGACGAGTGCGGTGTTGCGCGCGACGATCCGCATGCAGCCGGGGCAGGCGGGCGAGAAGCCTTACGCCGTGTTGCGCTGGCAGGAGGGAAAGTCCGAATGAGTACGGCAATGCCGTCGCTGCAGCCGGGTTGGGAGCGCGTTCGCCGCCGGTGGCGCGCCTCGCCGCTGCCGGGCTTTCTGGCCTGGTGGGGCGGCGAACTGCGCGCGTTGCTGCCGCCGCGCTGGCGCAGCTGGTTCGGCAGCGGCGCGGACTGGTACCTGCTGCAGGTCGAGGGCGACACCTGGTCGCTGCGCCGGCACGGCCATGCCCAGACGCTGGCGCAGTGGAACGAGGCGGTCGAGGACCTGCCCGCGCGCAGCTTCGGCGCGGCGCTGGCCCGGGTCGACCGCGAGGATCTGCGCGTCGCCCTGTTGCTGCCGTCCGCCCAGGTGCTGCGCCGCAGCCTGTCGTTGCCGCTGGCCGCGCGCGACAACCTGCACCAGGTGGTCGGCTTCGAGATGGATCGGCAGACCCCGTTCGGCGTGGCGCAGGTGTACTACGCCGTGCGCGAGCTGAACTCGGGTACCCCCGCCGGGCGCTGCCAGGCGGAGCTGGTCGCCGCCGTGCGTACGGGTGTCGATCCATTGCTGGCGCGTCTGCGCGCGCAGGGCATCGCGGTCGACGCGGTGGACGTGGCCGCGGCCGACGACCGCCTTGGCGTAAACCTGCTGCCGCCGGAGCAGCGCCCGCGCCGCGCGCATCCGCGGCGGCGGCTCAACCTGATCCTTGCCGCGGGCGTGGTGCTGCTGTTGCTGCTGGCCGGCCTCGAATGGCGGCACAACCGCGAGGTCGCGCTGGCCACCATGCAGGACAAAGTCGCCGCGATGCGTGGCGAGGCGGCGCAGGTGGCTTCGCTGCGCCAGCAATTGCAGGACAACGCCGGCGCCGCCGGCTTCCTCGCCCAGCGCAAGAAGAACACCGTCGGCATGCTGGAGCTGCTGCGCGATGCCACCGCGCGCTTGCCCGACGGCACCTGGCTGGAGCGTCTCAGTGTCGACGCCACCGGCCAGATCGGCATGCAGGGGCAAAGCCAGCAGGCGGCCAAGCTGCTCGATGCACTGAAGGATTCCAGCGTGATCACCGATGCCGGTTTCCAGGGCAGCATCCAGCCCGATGCCGCCACCGGCAAGGAGCGCTTCTACCTCACCGCGCGCGTCAGGCGAGCCGTCGCAGCCACGCCTGCACCGACTGCCGGCAGCGGGGACTCGCCATGAAGCGTCTCGCCCTGGCGCCGCGAGAACGCCGCATCGTTGCGGTGGCGTTGCTGCTGCTGGCGGCCGCGCTGGCCTATCTGGTGCTGCTGCACTGGTGGTTCGTCGCGCCGCTGCAGCAGATCCATGAGGAAATGGCGCACCTGCGCGATACGCACAGCCGCTATGCCGCCGCGATCGCGGAGAAGCCGGCGCTGCAGCGGCGGCTGGACGAGATGGGCGCGGGTCAGGCCGCCAGCGACGCGTTCCTTGCCGCCAGCGATCCGAACAACGCCGCCGCCGACCTGATGCAGCAGGTGGTCGACGTGGTCGGTCGCAACACCGGGCGCGGGCGCTGCGTGGTGAGCCAGAAGATGCCGCTGCCGACGCCACCGACGTCGGCCGGCGAGCCGTATCGCAAGGCCGCCGTCAGCATCAGCCTGAGTTGCGACATCGAACCGCTGGCGGCGGTGCTGCAGGCGCTGGAGCAGGGCCGGCCGTACCTGTTCGTCGACGACCTCAGCATCTATCGCAACCCGGTCGCCGCACAGCGCGAGCAGGGCGCGCCGCTGGAGGTGCAGTTCACGCTCTCCGGTTACGTGCGCCCGTCGGCCGGCACGCCGACGCCAGCCGAGACCGATGCCGGAGCCGCGCCATGAACGCCGCGCAGCAACGTCGACTCACCCCCGTGCTGGCCGGCGTGGCCGTGCTGCTCGGGGTGCTGCTGCTGGTGCTGCTCGGCGGGTTCGGGCGTGCCATTCGCTGGACGGCGCCGCGCACGCTGTCGCCGCTGCCGCCGGCCGGCCGCGCCGACCTGCCGCAAGCCGCGCCGCTGCAGCAGTTCAGCGTGGTGTGGAGCAAGCCGCTGTTCAATCCCGACCGCAAGCCGGTGGCGCACGCCAGCGAGGGCGGCAGCAACCTGGGCGACCTGGAGCTGACCGGCATCATCATTACCCCGAGCCTGCGCATGGCACTGCTGCACGACAAGAACGGCAACCGCGAGATCCGCCTGCGCCAGGGCGACAGCCTGCCTGACGGCAGCGTGACCCTGGTCGAGGTGCAGCAGCGTTCGGCGGTGTTCGATTCGGCCGCCGGTCGCACCGAACTGAAACTGCCGGCCGGCGCGCCGATCGACCCGGTCCGCGGCGACGCCGGCGAGAGCCGCGATCGGCCGCCGGCGGGCGCCTCGATGCTGCATCCGCAGCCCGCTACCCCGGCGCGGCCGCAATTCGAATCCGGCCCCGGGCCTGCCCGCTCGTCCATGGCGCCGGCCGCGTCGAACAACCCATCCCGGTCGACGCTGGAACAACTGCGTCGCACCATCGAAAAACGTCGTGCGGAACGCGCCGCCGCGTCCCACGAAGGAGAGCACTGAACCATGCCTCGCCGATACCTCATGCGCACCGTGCGCACCGCCACCCTGGCCGCCGTGGTCGCGCTCGCCGGCTGCGCCAGCCTGCCGCAGCCGCGCGACGACGGCGCGCTGCAACGCGAAGCGATGGCCGGCACGACCGATCCGGTGCCCGCGCCGCTGCCGCTCAACCGCGACCTGGCCGCGCCCGCCGCCGCGCCACCGGCGGCCACCATCAGTGCCGGCAGCGGCCAGTTCGTGCGGCCCACCGCGCTGGTCACGCCGCGCAAGACCGCCGCCGGCAAGGATGCGGTCACCTTCAATTTCGAGAACCAGCCGGTGCAGGCGGTGGTCAAGGCCATCCTCGGCGACCTGCTCAAGCAGAACTACACCATCGTGCCGGGCGTGGAGGGCAACATCTCCTTCTCCACCGCCGAGCCGGTCGAGCAGGAGCAGGCGCTGCCGATCCTGGAAACCCTGCTGGGCTGGACCCACAACGCGCTGGTCAAGCGCGCGGGCGGTTACGTGGTGCTGCCGGCGAAGGATGCGGTGGCCGGCAACCTGGTGCCCAGCCTCGGCGCGGCCGCGCCCGGCGGCGGCCTGCAGGCGCGGCTGTTCCCGTTGCGCTACATCTCCGCCACCGAGATGCAGAAGCTGATCAAGCCGTTCGTGGGCAAGGACGCGGTGCTGCTGGTCGATCCCTCGCGCAACCTGATCGTGCTGGCCGGCACGCCGCAGGAGCTGGCCGACGACGAACGCATGATCCGCACCTTCGACGTGGACTGGCTGCGCGGCACCTCGGTGGGCGTGTTCAACCTGCAGTACGCCCGCGTCGCCGAGCTGATGCCCAAGCTCGACAGCCTGTTCGGCGAGCACGGCAGCACGCCGCTGGCCGGCATGCTGCGCTTCATTCCGATCGAGCGCACCAATGCGCTGGTGGTGATCAGCACCCAGCCCGACTACCTGCGCGAAGTGGGCGAATGGATCGGCAAGATCGACGCCGGCGGCGGCAACCAGCCGCAGCTGTTCGTCTACGACGTGCGCAACCTGAAAGCGTCCGACCTGGCCCGTTACCTGGCGCAGATCTACACCAACGGCGCGGGCAGCGGCGGCGACAGCGGCGGCCAGGTCGGGCCGGGCCTGAGCAGCGGCACCCTGGGCAGCGCCGACAACGCCAACGCCAATCCGCTGGGCAGCACCGCCGGCAGTTTCGGCAACACCGGCACCGGCGCGATGGGCGGCGGCATGAATGGCGCCGTCGGCAGCGGCTTCGGCAGCGGCGGCGAGAGTCGCGACGGCAGCGGCAGCAGCAGCCAGCCCGGCGCGATGTCCGGCGCCATGACGACCGGCTTCGGCACCAGCGGCGGCAATGCGGAAACCAGCCAGCAATACGCCTCCAGCGACGGCAGCGTGCGGATCAGCTCGGTGGACAGCAACAACCAGCTGCTGATCCGCGCGCGTCCCTCGCAGTGGGAGGAGATCAAGCGCGCGATCGACAAGCTCGACAACGTGCCGATGCAGGTGCAGATCGAGACGCGCATCCTGGAGGTCAAGCTCACCGGCGCGTTCCAGTTCGGCGTGCAGTGGTATCTGAAGGGCTTCGTCGGCAGCACGGTGGACAGCAACGGCAACTTCATCCCCGGCTCCACCACCGCCAGCCAGTACGGCGCGCTGGGCAAGGGCGGGCCGGCATACGGCGGCGAGCCGTTCTTCTACTCCTTCCTCAACCACAACCTGCAGGTCGCCGTGCGCGCGATGGAGACCAGCGGCAACACCAAGACGCTGTCGGCACCCTCGATGGTGGTGATGAACAACCAGGTCGGCGCGATCCAGGTCGGCGACAGCATCCCGATCAACCAGACCACGGTGAACACCGGCATCGGCACGGCGACCAGCCTGAGTTCGGTGGATTACCTCAACACCGGCGTCATCCTCAAGGTGCGCCCGCGGATCAATCCCGGCGGCCTGGTCTACATGGACGTCAGCCAGCAGGTGAGCCAGCGCGATGCTGCGCAGCCGCTGGTCAACGGCAACCCGTCGATCTCGCAGCGCGCACTGTCCACCCAGGTGGCGGTGCAGAGCGGCCAGACCGTGCTGCTCGGCGGCCTGATCCAGCAGGACGAGGGCGTCAGCGACACCGGCATCCCCGGCCTCAACCGCATCCCCGTCATCGGCCGCCTGTTCGGCAGCACCAACCGCAACCGCGACCGCACCGAACTGATCGTGCTGATCACCCCGCGCATCATCCGCAACAGCGACGAGGCCAAGCAGGTCACCGACGA
>CALCWL010000139.1 GCA_937906285.1 uncultured Rhodanobacter sp.
GCTCAGTCGATGCCGATCACCTTGCCGCTGTGCGCGTCGACGCGCAGCTTGACCTTCTTGCCGGCGGGGTTGTCGGCCTTGGCCTTCCAGATGCCGTCGTCGTAATCCACGTCATGCACGTCGGTGTAGCCCTGGGTCGACAGCGCCGCTTCCACGTCGTGCTTGCTCAGCGTGGAGACTTCCGTGTCGGGGTAGATCTCGCCAGTGCTGGCGTCGATGCGCACGTCCAGGTCATTGCCGTCGGCGCTGTCCGCCTCGGCTTTCCACATGCCGTCCTTGAACTTCAGGTCGTGCACGTCGGTGTAGCCCTGGGCGGTGAGTCGGGCGCGCACCTGCGGTTCGGTCAACGCCTGCTGCGCGATCGCGCTCTGGAAGGCGCCCAGCGACAGCGCGCCGATGCTCAGGGCCAGGGCCAGGGAGGGGGTCGTCGGTTTCATGGCGCACCTCGTTGCTCGCGGAAAGCTCCGAGTCTTGGTCGCCCGACGAAAACATGCAGTGAATGCGGGCGTGAATCGCTGCCAACGGTTCAGCAACGTGATGGGCCGTGCCGCAAACGCGACGCCGCCGCCCGGTGGAGTGCCGGACGGCGGCGCGCGGGTGGATCAGACGAGATTGATCGACGCAGGGTCGATCAACGCGCGCACCTCAGAGCGCGGCGTCCTTCAGCTTCTTCAGCGGGCGCACCTTCACCTTCACCGTGGCGGGCTTGGCGGCGAACACCTGCTCCTCGCCGGTGAACGGATTCTTGCCCTTGCGCTTCGGCTTGGCGGCAACCTTCACGGCGTTGATCTTGAACAGGCCGGGCAGGGTGAACTGGCCCACGCCCTTCTTGTGCACCGAAGCGAGCACGGCCGACTCCAGGCCGGCGAGCACGGCCTTGACCGCCTTCGCTTCGACGTTGGCCTGGGCGGCGATGTGGGCGATGAGCCCGGACTTCGACAGGCTCTCGCCCAGCGGCTTGACCGGCGCGGCAGACTTGGCGGCGGCAGGCTTGGCAGCCTTGGCGGGAGCTTTCTTGGCAGTGGTTTTGGTAGCCATTAGTTGATCTCGATAGTAGGAAACCCCGGCTTTCTGGGCTCGGAGGCCTTGCGGCCCGCACAATGTAGCGAAATTTTAGGGGTTTGACGCAACTGTCGTGCCTCGCGCGCGAATTTTTTTTCACGGCGCTGCGGATGCGGCGGTGCACGATGCATCGTTGCGGCTCGCGTGCGTCGTCATCCACGCCCGCTGCACATCGCACCGGTATGCTCCCCGCACGTTCCCCACCGGCTTGGCCCATGACGAAATTTTCCGCGACGAGCCGGCAGGCCGGATACCTCACGCGCGGTCGCGCGCGCGCCTTGCGCCGGTCGCGCTGGACGATGCTGCTGCTTGTGCTGGCGCCGGTCGCGTGGGCGGCGACGCCGATCACGTTGCGGTTCTCCGACGTGGCACCGGGCAACACGCTGCCGGCAGGCTGGAAGGCGTATG
The DNA here is from genome assembly GCA_937906285.1 of uncultured Rhodanobacter sp. GTDB lineage: Bacteria > Pseudomonadota > Gammaproteobacteria > Xanthomonadales > Rhodanobacteraceae > Rhodanobacter. The sequence continues at coordinate 1,471 of CALCWL010000139.1, forward strand.
CCATGTCGCGGCATCGTCCGGCGGCACCGATGGCGATCGTGCGCGACGGCGCCGACAGCGTGTTCCACATCGACGCCGATCGCGCCGCCGGCGCCATCGCCCATACGCTGGACCTGCCTGCCGCCACCATGCTCGGCTGGCGCTGGAAGGTGGACCGCAGCGTGGCGGCGGCAGACATGTCGAAGAAGAAGGGCGACGATTTCGCCGCGCGCGTCTACGTGTTCTTCGACGTGCCGCTGTCCAGCCTGTCCTGGCTGCAGCGCATGAAATTGAAACTGGCGCGCCGCACGCTCGGCCACACGATGCCCACCGCGGCGCTTTGCTACGTGTGGGACAACCGCCACCCGATCGGCACCATCGCGCCCAGCCCGTACTCGCCGCTGATACGCACCATCGTCCTGCAAAGCGGCAACACGCACGCCGGCCAGTGGCAAGTGCAAGATCGCAATCTCGCCGCCGATTACCTTGCCGCCTTCGGTCGCCCCGCGCCGCGCATCACCGGCATTGCACTCTCCGCCGACACCGACAACACCGGCGGCCACGCGCAGGCATGGTTCGGCGACGTGACGCTCACGCCTGCCTCCGAACCCTGATCCATGTTGCTTGCCTTACGGCTTCGGCTTGCTCCGGCGGCGCGGCTTGGCTTGCGCGGCGACGATCAGTTCCTGCAGGTAGGCGATGCCTTCTTCCTCGGGGAAAAAGGCGACCACGTCGGCCACGCTGAGTCCGTGGCGTTTGCGCAGGGCCAGGAACTCCTCGCGCGCCACCGACAGGCGCTGGGCGGCGGCGGCTTTCTTGCCCAGCGGTTTGGCCGGTGCGGGGGCGGGGGCGGGGGTCTTGCGTTCGAGTTGGGCCAGCTCTTCCTGGAACTGGCGAAAGTCGTATTTCGAGGTCGTCATCGGGACACTGGTCGGGGCGTGGTCCGCGCATTTTCGCATGGCCGCCGCGCCGGCGGCTCGCGCCTTCAGGCGGCGCTGCGCGTGCCCCAGTTCGTGCCGGCAGCCAGGCTGCGGTGACGTGCCGCGGCATACGCGCGGGAAAAACGGGCGGCGCAGCTGTCGTCCTTCGTCACCTCGTTCGGGGCTGCAGCGACGCTCGGCGCGGGTTCGCCAGCAGCAGCGGGCGCCGGCAGCGACCGGCCGGAGCAGGCATGCTGCAAAGCCTGCTGCAACGCTTCCTCGCCGGCCTGCTCGGTCAACGCCAAGCGGCACGCGGCGTGGCGCATCAGGAAATGGATCGCCAGCTCTTCCGGCGAATTCGGCACGGTGCGATCGATGACTTCTTCCATGGCGGCTTCTCGATGACGGAACCGGGGCGGTTCACCGGATGCGCAGCAGAAACCGTGCCAAATGAGAACTGCGTCACAAGATCGGGCCTCGTCGACCGCGGTCCTCCTGCGCCCCGGCGAGGGTTGCGGCGGATTGCGCTCGCAAGGGGCGCAAAGCACTCCGGCGGAGCAGGGGGTTGACCGGCTATCCGCCGGCGTGGACATGCCTGGCCCGATCGCTACCGGCCCTGGCCGGGGTGGAAACGGGGCGGTGTCGAGGCTCGCTGCGAACGGCGTGCTGCGCAGCTGGACGAGCGGCGGACGGACGGCGCTCGGCGGAAAACGAAAAGGGCCTGCATCACTGCAAGCCCCTGGAATTCAATGGTGGCCGGGGACGGAATCGAACCGCCGACACGGGGATTTTCAATCCCCTGCTCTACCAACTGAGCTACCCGGCCGGGAACCTGGCGATCAAGCACAACCGGGTAGGTTGCCGTTGATGCGTGGAGCCGTGCATTAGACCGAAAGTGTGCGTGATCGTCAAGACGCAGAGGGGGGCGGGGTGAAGCCGGCGGCCTGGTCGACGTCGCCGCCGAAGAGGAATTTCTCCATCTGCTCGCCCAGGTACTGGCGCGACTTCGCGTCGAGCGGGTTGAGTCGGTATTCGTTGATCAGGGTGGTCTGGTGGGCCAGCCATTGCTGCCACGCGGGCTTGGAGATCTCGGTGTAGATGCGCTGGCCGAGCGGGCCGGGCCAAGGTGCGAAGTCGAGGCCTTCGGCGTCGATCTGGAGTTTGCTGCAGTGGATGGTGCGGCTCATCGGTTCATTCCTGTGCGCCCGCGCAAACAGTGCGCGGGTACGGCGGGAGAGTGTGCGATGCGCGCGGGGTCGGGTCGCTGATCTGCGGCAAGCGGAGTGGCCGACGCGGCGCGTTCGCGAGGAGCGCGCATTATCGGCGATGGGCGCGTGCTTGTCGCGCCGGGGCGTGACAAGCCCCGGCGTGACGGGCTTGCGGTCAGGCTGCCTGCTTGCCGTTGGCGGAGGCGAACACCTGGTCCGCCCATTGCGTGGCGCCAAGATAGATCGAGGCCATGCTCATGATGCGCTGGGGCGTGGCCATGCCGCTGGTCATTTCGCCGGCTTCCCACGCGACGATCTGCTTGAGCATGGCGCCGTACGGACCGCTGCGATCGGTCAGTGCGCCGCTGACTTCCGGCACCAGGCGCAGATGGCTCAGCAGGAAATCCATCGGTGCGCACATCAGCGTGTCCAGCAGTGAGAACAGGCCCACGGTGAAGGCGGTTTCCGGCGAAAGGGACGAGTTGCCGGCGGCGAATTTCTCGCACATGTGGGCACGGATCAGCGCCGCGCGCAGCAGCTCGGGCGGGTGGTCGTCCATGCTGCACATGGACATCGTCTCGATCCAGTTGCGCATGCGCGTGACGCCGAAGAAGATCGCCGCCTGCTGCACCGACTTCAGCTGGCGCGGCAGGGCGAAATAGGCGGAGTTCACGCAGCTGAGCAGCTTGTAGCTGAGCACGGCGTCGTCACGGATGATGTTGCCCAGCTCCACCGGACCGGGGTTCTTTTCCTGCAGCGCGCCCATCAGGCGCAGGATGCTCATGCGGTTGGCGGTAAGCACCGGCACGGCGACGGGCTGCGGAATCAGCAGGAATCGCCCCTGGACCGCCTGCACCTGCAGCTCCAGGCAGCGCTCGTAGGTGGGGTGGTCGTTGACCTGACCGATGACCACGCGGATGCCGCGGGCGAACAGGTAGTCCGCGCGCTCCTTCAGTGCTTCGGGCGTCAGCCGGCTGGCGTCCAGTCGCACCAGCTGCACGATCTGCAGCAGCGCCTGCAGCTGGCGGCTGCTTTCCGGGTCGGTGTCGCCCGCTTCGAGCAGCAGCTGGCAGCCGCGTTCGGCCATCTGCTGCAGGCGCTTCATCAGCGCCGCGTCGTCGGCCACCGAAGGCTGCAGCACCACGCCCAGACGCGGCTGGTGCAGCAGCACGTCGGAATCTTCCGGCAGCAGTTCGGCGGGCAGGTTGAGGAAGGCGCGGTTGCCGCGCACCAGCCGGGTCAGGGCGCCGTCGGTGATGGTGGAGAGCACGCTGCGCAGCAGGTTCTGCTCGTCGCCCGGCTCGCAGTGGAAGACGATTTCATAGGCGAACAGGTTGCGCTCGCGATCCAGCATCGGCGTGCGCAGCACCGGCAGCGGCGTGGCCAGCGGAACGAGTGCCGAGGCGGCAGGCTGTTCGGCGGCGCTGGCGTGTTTCGGGGCGGCGACGGGGGAGGCGTGAAGGTTGCTCATGGTCGGTCATCGCATCGGTGCGGGGCCAGCCGGCGCCGGCCGTGTGGTCAGTGGGGGTGTCGCCTGCGGGGACAGGTGGCAGCGAAGGGGTGGGATGTCGCGTTCATGCGGCGGCCAGCGATTTGGAGCGCAGGCTGCCGTGCAGTTCACCGCCGCTGCCATAGAGTTCGCCTTCGCCGGCGTGGCCGGTGAGGATCGCCAGTGCCTGACGCAACTGGGCCAGGCGCTGGTTGACCAGGCTGCCGTTGCGCAGGTTCAGCGCGTGGCAGTGGCGCAGCACCTGCAGGATCTGCGCCCAGCGCAATTCGTGCGACGCGTCGCTGACCGGCTGCTGGCGCTGCAGCAGCCGACGCTCGGCGTCGAGTTGCTCCAACTGTTGCATCAGCGCCTGCTTGCGGCTGCCCGCCGCGTCCAGCGCTGGCGCGTCGGCGATGTCGAGCGCTGCACGCTCGGCTTCCAGCGTGGTCTGCAACTGCTCGGCGCGCTGCTGCATCTCGTCCAGAACGGACGCGAGCGCATCGTTCAGTTCGTGGTGCAGCGGCTGCCTCATGCCTTGTCCGTGCCGCCGAGTTGCTGATCCATCGCCAGCAGGCGTTCGGCGATCTTGCCGGCGTCGACCTTGTAGCTGCCGTCGGCAATGGCCTGGCGCACCTGCTCGACCCGCTTGGCGTCGATCGGCGAGGCGTCGCCCAGCCGGGCGACCTCCTGCAGTGCCCGCGCCGAATCGGTCAGCTTGAGCTGATCGGCGCTGCGTGGCGCCGCGACCGAAGCCTCCGGCGAGGCGGCTGCGTTGGCCGAGGTGCCGCTGCCTGTGCCGCTGCCGGCCTGCGGCAGCTTCGGCAAACCGTTGTTGGTAATCGTCGTGTTCATCGAACCCATCCCACTGGAGTGTGCCCTGTGACTGGTTGATCGGCCGCTGTCCGGAAAACTTTAGCAGCCCGTCGAAAAATCGACCGGGCCGTGACCGTCGCTCGCGCCGTGGCGCAAGTAGTTGATTTTCATGGTTCGAATGAGGGGTGTCGGTTTCATGGCAGGGCCACCACCACGCCCGGCGCGCTGACCATCGCGTCGATCACCCGGCCCGATGCCGCGTTGCGCACGCGCAGGCGGGCGCCGTTGTCGCCGCTGCCCAGCGCCACCCCTTCGGCGCGCACCGAGATGCCTTCGAGCTGCGCCAGCACCTGCACGTGGTCGCCGGCGCGCACCATGCGTCGCCCGCCCAGGCTGCCCGGGCTGAGCACGCTGCCGCGCGCCAGTGCGCGTGACAGCGTGCGGCCGGCGACCTGGTCGAGGTTGTCCAGGTAGCCGTAGCCGAGGCGCGTCACGTCGCGTTCCTCGACATGCACGTCGGCGGCGCCGATGCCGTCGCCGCGCAGCAGTGCGCGGCTGCTCACCAGCACCTGGCGAAACACCTGCAAATGAATGGGCACGCGCACGATCCAGCCGCCGGGTTGCGGACATTGCACCGGCACGGTCATGCGCGAGCGCGGCTGCGCCTGGTCGGAAACGAGTGCGCGCAGCGGTTCGCTGCACGCATCCAGTTGCAGGCGCGTGTCCAGCGGTTCGGTGCTGACCACGACTCGGCTGCCGGGCCGGCTGTAACGATCTTGCATCGCCTGTTCGGCTGCTGCGCGCACGCTGTCGAGCGACTGCGTGGCAGCGGCATGCGCGGTGGCGCTGCCCAGCAACGCGACCAACCCGACGGCAGCGAGGGCGGCGCGCAGGGTCATGCGTCGGCCAGCAGGGCGTCGAGCTGGGCGAGCAGGGCGTCCTGGCCTGCTTCGAGTTCGCGCGCCACGGCGCCGGCCTGGTCGAGTTGGCCGGCGCCGAGCAAGGTGATGAAGCGCTGGCCCTGTTCGCCCAGTTGCGTACCGGCTTCGCCCAGCGCCGTGCCGTTGCCGGTGCCGTCGCGCAGCCGCGCAAGCCGCTGCACGCCGTTCACCAGCGCGTGGGTGTCGAACCAGCGCCGGTCCAGCGCGGCCGGTTCGAGCAGGGCCAGGCTCATCGCCTGGCGCAGGTTCATGGCCGCTTCGCGCACGGTCAGGCTGAGGCTGGCCGGATCGTTGCCGCTTTCGCCTTCCAGCCAGTCCAGGCCCAGGCGATGCGCCAGCAGGGCGGCGCGATGGAGCGATTCGGATTGGCGCCGCGCCTCGCTGCTGCGTCGCTGCGAAGCGCCCAGCGCGGCCTGCGCGGTGGTGGCGCGCGCGTGCTGCGCGTCGTGCCCCTGTTGCAGCTTGCGGATGCGCTCGCTGGCGGTACGCAAGGTGGCACTGCCTTCGCCCAGCAGGCCGCTGGACTGGCTCACGCCGACCTGGGCGCGCTTGAGTTGCTGCAGGCCGTGGTTGACGTCGCCATCGAGTTGCAGCGAAAAGTCGCCGATGGAGACGGTGACGGTCTCGATTTCGGTCGTGGTCAGCGCGGTTTTCTCGGCCAGCTGCTTGACCTCGTCGGCCACCACCGCGAAGCCGCGCCCGGCCTCGCCGGCGCGGGCCGCCTCGATGGCGGCGTTCAGCGCGACCAGGTTGGTCTGGTGCGCGATCTCCTGCACCGCACCGGTCAGCTTGCGGATCTGCGCGACCTGTTCGGCCAGCTTGCTCTGGTTGCGGTTCATGGCGCTGAGCGCGCTGCGCAACAGGCGCAGCTGGCCATCCAGCTCGCTGACGCCCTCGGCGCCGACGCTGCCGGCCTGGCTGGCCTGCTCCAGGTCGACGGCCAGTTGCTGCAGTGCCGTCGAGATCCCGGCGCTGCCATCCGTCAAGCGATCGACGCTGGCGCGGCTTTCGGCGGCGGCCTGGTCCAGCGCGGTCTGCTCGCGCGCCAGTTGTTGCGCGGCGCCGAGCACGAGACCTTGCTGTTCCAGGGTCTGCAGCGCCACCGCCGAGGGCGGCCGGCTGGCGGCGCGCGCCAGCAGCGGCGCCAGTGCCGCCGCGGTGCGCGGGTGGCGGCGTCGCAGCACGGCGAGCCCGGCGTCGTCCCCCTGGGCGGCGGCCGTCACCAGGGCGGCAATATGCTGTTTGAGAAGAAAGCTCATGGTGCTGGCGTCGACTCGCAAGGGAAGGGAATGGCTGCTGCATCGGCCACAGGTGTCGAAGCTTGAGCAAGCAATCCGCGTGCCAGTGCCTGCGGCGCGGGGGTGAGAGGAAACGGGTGACGCTCTTGGAAGGCCGACTCCTAAAGACCGGACGCGCAGCGCCGATAGCGCATCTGACGGTCGCGTGGCGGCCACGCTTGCCGAGGGAGGCCGCATGGCCGGCACATTGCTGGAGAAGGTGGAGCAGCACACGCGGCTGGCCGGGCACAACCGGGTGGCGATGCTGCTGTTCCGGCTGGGCGACCAGCAGCTGTTCGGCATCAACGTGTTCAAGGTGCGCGAGGTATTGCGCCGACCGCCGATGGAGCGCCTGCACGGCGTGCACGAGTTGATCGCGGGCAGCTGCGATTACCGCGGGCAGACCATTCCGGTGATCGACCTCGCCGCGGCGCTGGGCTACGCACCGCTGCGCGAGGTCGAATCGGCGCATCTGATGGTGACCGAGTTCAACCGCTCGGTGCAGGGTTTCCTGGTGGCCGACCTGCAGCGCATGGTGCATTGCGCGGGCGACGCGATGGCGGCGCCGGCCAGCGCGCTGGGGTTCGGTTCGCGGGTGAACGCGGTGACCCGGGTCGACGGCGCGCTGCTGGCGGTGGTCGACGTGGAACACGTGCTGGCCAGCATCGACGCGCCGCCGGCCGAGCTGTCGGCGGGGCTGCAGCGCGAGGCCAGCCATCGTTCGCTGGCGTCGCGGCGGGTCATGGTGGTGGACGATTCGGGCATCGCGCGGCGGCGGCTGGTCAATCTGTTCAAGCAGCTGGGCACCGATTGCGTGGTGGCCAAGGACGGGCGCGAGGCGCTGGAGCGGCTGCTGGAACTGGCCGCGGGCGATCCGGCGCAGGCGATCGAGCTGGTGGTGTCGGACATCGAGATGCCGCGGCTGGACGGCTATGCGCTGACCCGTGCGATTCGCGAGGCGCCGAGCCTGCGTCGCATGAAGGTGCTGCTGCACAGCTCGCTCAGCGGCATGTTCAACGAGGGCATGGTGAAGGAGGTCAAGGCCGACCGCTTCGTGGCGAAGTTCCACCCCGACCAGCTCGCGCAGGCGGTAATGGAACTGCTGCCCGAACCCGTCGCCGCGCCGCAGGCGGCAACCGGCTGACGCCGGGCGCGCGGCGCCGGGGCCGCGTCAACAAACCGTCTTTCGTCGCGGCATCGGCCTGACGGCGCCGCGCGACATGCGCGGAATCTGAGCTGCCGCAAGGCTTTCCGGGCCGTGGCATGCAATTTGCCTTTCGCTTCCGTGCAGCAGTGCATGCGGAGCGAAACGATGAACCCGTCCACCCCCAATCTGTTCGGCATCCACACCCGGGCGCTCGACCTGTGGCAGCGCCGTACCGAAGTGCTGGCCAACAACCTGGCCAACGCCGACACGCCCGGATACCTGGCGCGCGACGTGGATTTCCGCAAGGCGCTGGCCACGGCCAGCGGCGCGGCGAACGGCGTGGCGCTCGAGACCGACGCGCCAGACCAGATCGCCGGTGCCGGCCGCAGCGCCGAAGCGCTGGCCTATCGCGTGCCCACCCAGCCCAGCATGGACGGCAACACCGTCGATGCGCAGGTGGAGCAGGCCGCGTTCGCCGCCAACGGCGTGCATTACCAGGCCAGCCTGTCGTTCATCACCGCGCAGATCCGCATGTTGCGGATGGCGATCAACGGAGGCCAGGGCTGATGTCGATGTTCTCCATCTTCAGCGTGGCCGGCTCCGGCATGGCCGCGCAATCGACCCGCCTCAACACGGTGGCCAGCAACCTGGCCAATGCCGACAGCGTGGCCAGTTCGCCGGAAGCCGCTTACCGCTCGCGCGAGCCGCTGTTCGCCACCATCCGCGACCCGCAAGGCGTCGGCGATCCGAATGCGCCCGGCGACGGCGTGCAGGTGCTCGGCGTCACCGAGAGCCAGGCGGCGATTCCCCGCCGCTACGAACCGGGCAACCCGCTGGCCGATGCCGACGGCTATGTCTACGCCAGCAACGTCAACCCGGTCGACGAGCTGGTCAACATGATCTCGGCCTCGCGCTCGTACCAGAACAACGTCGAGGTGATGAACTCGGCGCGCCAGCTGCTGCAGAAAACCCTGGACCTCGGCAAGTGAGGCGCCAGCGCATGAACCCCCTTCATTCCGCCACGAGGAGCCACGCATGAGCGACATGGCGATCGGCAATGCCGCCAGCGCGGCGAAGGCGGCCAGCCTGGGCAAGGAGAAAACCCTGGGTCAGGCCGATTTCCTGAGCCTGCTGGTGCAGCAGATGCGCAACCAGGACCCGACCAAGCCGATGGACTCATCGCAGATGGTCAGCCAGCTCGCGCAGATCAGCCAGGTCTCGGCGACGCAGGCGTTGCAGGCCTCATTCGACGATCTCGGCAAGTCGCTGCAGGGCAATCAGATCCTGCAGGCCAGCGGGATGATCGGCCGCGACGTGGTGGTGCCTTCGGAGGCCGGCACGCTGGCCGCGAACGGCATGGACGGCGCGGTCAACGTGCCGGCCGACGGCGGCCAGGTGTTCGTCAAGATCACCGACGCCAGCGGCACCGTGTTGCGTACGCTCGACCTGGGCAAGCCCGCCGCCGGGCTGGTGCGTTTCCACTGGGACGGCATCGGCGACAACGGCGAGGCGCTGGCGCCGGGCACCTACGGCCTGGCCGCGCAGGCCGGCAACACCGCCGTGGCGACCTACGTCAGCGGCAAGGTCACCGGCGTGGGCATGACCGGCGCCGACGGCACCTATCTGGACGTGGATGGTTTTGGCGGGGTCCTGCTGAGTCAGGTCGCACAGATCAACTGACGACCTTAAGGGTCGCAACCGAACGAGGAAATGCTCCGATGGCATTCAACATTGCACTCAGCGGTCTGAACGCCGCCTCGAAAGATCTCGAGGTCACGGCCAACAACATCGCCAACACCGGCACCACCGGTTTCAAGGGCTCGCGCGCGCAGTTCGCCGAGCTGTTCAGCGCGGCCGGCCCCAACCTGAGCTCCAGCCAGGTCGGCAGCGGCGTGCGGCTGACCAACGTGGCCCAGCAGTTCACCGCCGGCAGCGTGGAAACCACCAACAACAGCCTGGACTTCGCCCTGAGCGGCGAGGGCTTCTTCACCGTGCGCGACGGCAAGGGCTATTCCTACACCCGCGCCGGCGCGTTCCAGAAAGACCAGAACGGCTTCGTGCAGAACGCCAACGGCCAGCGCCTGCAGGTGTTCCCGCCGGTGGCCGGCGGCGGTTTCGACACCAGCACCATGACCGACCTGCAGCTGTTCACCGCGCAGAATGCGGCCAAGGCCACCAGCTCGGTGCAGATGGCCTTGAACCTGCCTTCCGACGCCACGGCGCCGGCGACCGCCTTCGACCCGCTGAACGATCCGTCCAGCTACAACCAGGCCACGCCGTTCACTGCCTACGACTCGCTCGGCGCCACCCACAACGGCGTGGTGTATTTCGTCAAGGACCCGGCGGCCAACGTGTGGAACGCCAACCTCTACATCGACGGCACCGCGGTCGGCACGCCGCAGACGCTGACCTTCGGCAGCAACGGCAGCCTGATCGCCCCTGCCAACGGCCAGCTCGCGTTCCCCGCCGCGGCGGTGAGCCCGGGCGCCGACCCGATGCAACTGACCCTGGACATGACCAAGGCCACCCAGTTCGGCAACGCCTACGCCGCCAGCGCGATCAACCAGGACGGCTACCCCACCGGCATCCTGTCCAGCATCGACGTGTCGCGCGAGGGCGTGGTGCAAGCCAAGTATTCCAATGGCCAGAGCACCGCGCTGGGCCAGCTGGCGATCGCGCAGTTCTCCAATGAGCAAGGCCTGCGCCAGCTCGACAACACCAACTGGGCGGCCTCGTACGACTCCGGCACGCCGGTGATGGGCGCGGCCGGCAACGGCACCTTCGGCAGCGTGCAGGCCGGTGCGCTGGAGGCTTCCAACACCGCCGACCTCACCGCCCAGCTGGTGAACATGATCAAGGCGCAGCGCAACTACCAGGCCAATGCGCAGGTGATCTCCACCGACAACCAGCTGACCCAAACCATCATCAACATTCGCAATTGAGGGAATGGGGAATAGGGAATGGGGAATCGGAAGAGCGGATCACCGCACCTTGCCTGCTCCTCGTTCTCTACTGACCACACCCGGGAATCCACATGGACAGATCACTTTACGTAGCCATGACCGGCGCCACGCAGATGATGCGGGCGCAGTCCGAGGTGGCGCACAACCTGGCCAATGCCGACACGGTCGGTTTCAAGGCGCAGCTGTCGGCGTTCCAGCCGCTGGTGATCCAGGGGCCGGGGCTGGCCACGCGGGTCAACGGCGTGGCGCACGGGCTGGGCGTGGACTTGCGCGAGGGCGGCCAGATCGAGACCGGCCGCACGCTCGACGTTGCCGTGCAGGGCACCGGCTGGATCGCGGTGCAGGGCGCCGACGGCAGCGAGGGCTACACCCGCGCCGGCGAACTGCGGCTGACACCGGACGGCCTGCTCACCGACGCGCGCGGCAACCTGGTGCTGGGCGAGGGCGGCCCGATCAGCGTGCCGCAGAGCAGCCAGATGAACATCGGCGCCGATGGCACCGTGTCGGTGGTGCCGATGGGCCAGTCGCCTGAAACCATCGCTGCGGTGGGCCGGATCAAGCTGGTCAATCCGCCGGTCGACCAGCTCGCGCAGGGCAGCGACGGCCTGATGCACCTCAACGATGGCGGCACCGCGCAGTCCGATCCCGCGGTGACGCTGAAATCCGGGGTGCTGGAGTCGAGCAACGTCGATCCCTCGCAGACGCTGGTGCAGATGATCCAGCTGTCGCGCCAGTACGAGCTGCAGATCCGCTCGATCAAGAGCGCCGACGAAAACGCGCAGGCTGCTTCGCGCCTGCTGCAGATGACCTGATCCCCCCGGTTCAAGTCAGCCTCGTTCAAACAGACATCCAGACGTCCAGACGGAGTCCAACGACATGTTTTCATCCTTGTGGGTAGCCAAGACCGGCCTCGATGCGCAGCAGACGCGCATGGACGTCATCTCGAACAACCTCGCCAACGCCAACACCACCGGCTACAAGAGCGCGCGCGCCGCGTTCCAGGACCTGGTCTACCAGAACCTGCGCCAGCCAGGCGGCCAGACCACCGAGCAGACCCAGGCGCCGTCCGGCCTGATGCTGGGCACCGGCGTGCGCGTGGTCGGCAGCGAGAAGCTGTTCACCCAGGGCAACATCGAGCAGACCGGCAACTCGCTGGATCTGGCGATTCAGGGCCGCGGTTTCCTGCAGGTGACGATGCCCGACGGCAGCATCGCCTATACGCGCGACGGCTCGCTGCACATGGACCAGAACGGCCAGATCGTCACCGCCAACGGCTACGCGATCGACCCGGCCATCAGCGTGCCGGCCAACGCGCAGAGCATCACCATCGGCAGCGACGGCACGGTCAGCGTGAGCGTGCCGGGCCAGGCCGCGACCCAGCAGATCGGCACCGTGCAGCTGGCCGATTTCATCAACCCCGCCGGCCTGCAGCCCAACGGCGACAACCTGTACCTCGAAACCGCTTCCAGCGGCTCGCCGCAGATCGGCCAGCCCGGCCTGAACGGCCTGGGCACGGTGGCACAGGGCGCACTGGAAAGCTCCAACGTCAACGTGGTGGAGCAGATGGTCAACATGATCGAGACCCAGCGCACCTACGAGATGAACTCCAAGGCGGTGTCCGCCGCCGACTCGATGCTGCAGTTCCTCACCAACAAGACCTGAGGCGCGACGTGATGTTTGCCTGCCGTTTTCTCCTTGCCCTGTGCGCGCTGGCCCTGCTGGCCGGCTGCGCGAGCGGCCCCGGCGCGCGCGACGACGCGCAGTGGGCGCCGACCCTGCCGCCCGCGCCGCAGATTGCCGCGGCGCCGGCCGACGGTTCGATCTACCACGACCAGCAGAACATGGAGCTGTTCGCCGATCCGCGCGCGCACCGCGTGGGCGACATCCTCACCGTGGCGCTGGTCGAGAGCACCCAGGCCAGCAAGAAGGCCACCACCACCACCAGCAAGACCGACAAGGCCAAGCTCGCCTCGCCCACCGTGCTCGGCCATGCGCTGGCGATCGGCGGCAAGGTCGCCGACATCGGGCTGGACGGCGAGCGCAGCTTCGACGGCGCCGGTTCCAGCAGCCAGAGCAACCAGCTTACCGGGCAGATCACCGTCACCGTGGCGCAGCGCCTGTCCAACGGCAACCTGATCGTGCGCGGCGAAAAGTGGCTGACCATCAACCAGGGCCAGGAGCTGGTGCGCATCGCCGGCATCGTGCGTCCGCAGGACATCGGCCAGGACAACGTGGTGCCGTCCACCCGCGTCGCCGACGCGCGCATCAGCTACACCGGCCGCGGCACCCTCGCCGACGCGAACACGCGCGGCTGGCTGTCGCGCTTCTTCAATTCCAAGTGGATGCCGTTCTGATGAACACGCTGGCACGCCCCGTCGTAGGAGCCCGCTCGCGGGCGATGCTCTTCCCGAGTCCCGGCCCAACAGCATCGCCCGCGAGCGGGCTCCTACGGGTGATCGTGTTCATCCTTGGGGTTCTGGCCATCGCACCGGTCCACGCCGACAAGATCCGCGACCTCGTCCAGGTGGCCGGCGTACGCAGCAACCAATTGATCGGCTACGGCCTGGTCGTGGGCCTGGACGGCTCGGGCGACCAGACCACGCAGGCGCCGTTCACCACGCAGAGCCTGGAGAACATGCTGCAGCAGTTCGGCATCACCGTGCCGGCCAATGCGCGGCCGCAGCTGAAGAACGCCGCGGCGGTGATGGTGACGGCCGACCTGCCGCCGTTCGCCAAGCCCGGCCAGACCATCGACGTCACCGTCGCCTCGATCGGCAACGCCAAGAGCATCCGCGGCGGCCAGCTGCTGATGGCGCCGCTGCGCGGCGCGGACGGCAACGTCTACGCGGTGGCGCAGGGCAGCGTGGTGGTCGGCGGCATCAGTGCGCAGGGCAAGAGCGGCTCCAGCGTGCAGGTGAACATCTCCGCCAGCGGACGCATTCCCAACGGCGCCTCGGTCGAACGCGTGGTGGCCTCCTCGTTCGCCGGCGGCGGCGACCTGATGCTGAACCTCAACACGGCGGACTTCACCACCGCCACGCGCATCGCCACGGCGATCAACCAGGCCTACGGCGTCGGCACCGCGCAGCCGGTGGACGGCGGCACCGTGTCGGTGCGCGGCCCGCAGGACCCGGCGCAGAAAGTGGCCTGGCTGGGCGCGATCCAGAACCTCGACGTGCAGCCGGGCGATGCGCCGGCACGGATCATCGTCAACTCGCGCACCGGCACCGTGGTGATCGGCTCGGACGTGCGCGTCACCGCCGCGGCGGTGGCGCACGGCGCGATCCAGGTGACCATCGGCGAGCAGCCGCAGGTCAGTCAGCCGGCGCCGTTCAGCCAGGGCCAGACGGCGATCGTGCCGTCCAGCAGCGTGCGGGTCAGCGAAGAGGGCGCGCACATGTTCAAGTTCGGCCCGGGCGTGAGCCTGGACGCGATCGTTCGCGCGGTGAACCAGGTCGGCGCCACGCCCAGCGACCTGATCTCGATCCTGCAGGCGCTGAAACAGGCCGGCGCACTGCATGCCGACCTGGTGGTGATCTGAGCGAGGTGATGTGATGACGCCGCTGAACCCCGCCTCCCCCGCGCTGGACACCTGGACCGAACTGTCCGGCTTCCAGCAGTTGCGCGCGCAGGCGCGCAGCGACGGCGGCAAGAGCGCGCTGCCGGCGGTGGCCAAGCAGTTCGAGGCGATCTTCACCCAGATGATGCTCAAGTCCATGCGCGAGGCGAACGCGGGCATGGGCAGCGACCTCGCCGGCAGCGAGCAGGTCGATTCCTATCGCCAGCTGTTCGACCAGCAGCTGTCGCTGAGTCTGGCCAACGGCAAGAACGGTTTGGGCATCGCGAAGATGCTGGTGCGCCAGCTCGGCGGCAAGGACGCGGCGGCTGCGGCCGCTGCGCCCCGTCAACCTTTTGCGGTGCCGGTTGCCGACGTGCGCAACGCGCATGTGCGCGCGCTGCTGCAGCTGGGCAGCGAGCCCGCTGCCGGCGACGACGCGACCAGCGCGATCGGCATGCCGTCGACCGCCGACAACGAGTCGCCGTGGCAGCACGTGATCGACCGCATGACCCGTGGCGCGATGGACGTGGCCGACACCGCGGCCCGATTGCTGCCCGGCGGCGACCCGGTCAATTTCGTGCGCGCGCTCGCGCCGCATGCGGCCGAGGCGGCGAAGAAGCTGGGTGTGTCGGTGCGTGCGCTGCTGGCGCAGGCTGCGCTGGAAACCGGCTGGGGCAAGCATCTGCCCAGGGGCGGCGACGGCAGCAGCAGTTTCAACCTGTTCGGCATCAAGGCCGGCAGCAGCTGGGAGGGCGACAAGGTCAGCGTGCCCACGCTGGAATACGAGAACGGCGTGGCTGTGCGCAAGCGCGACGCATTCCGCGCCTACGACTCGCCGGCCGATTCGTTCGCCGATTACGCGCGCCTGATCTCCGACAGCCCGCGCTATGCGCAGGCGCTGGGCCAGGGCGAGAACATCGCCGCGTTCGCCCGCGGGCTGGTGCACGGTGGCTATGCCACCGACCCGGCTTATGTGGCCAAGATCACCGCGATCGCCAACAGCGCGCAGATGCGCGAGGCGCTGGCGAGCCTGCGTGCAGATGGCGGCGCCGAATGAACGCGCACCCCTCGCCGCGGCTGGTTCCCGCGTTGATTCAAGAGATTGAGCCGGCCGCCGTTACCGTCACTACGTACCGCGCGATTCCGGCGGTGCCCCCGTTGTCGAGGATGGACCACCATGGCTGACATGCTTTCGACCGGCGTGTCCGGGTTGCTTGCTTCGCAGATCGGGCTCAGCACGGTCAGCCACAACGTGGCCAACGTGAACACCGACGGCTACAGCCGCCAGGTGGTGTCGTTCGGTGCGCGGCTGCCCGAGGGGCAGGCGGGCTATTACATCGGTACCGGCGTCAATACGGTGGCGGTGCAGCGCGCCTACAGCGAATTCCTCAACGCCTCGCTGTGGTCGGCCAGCTCGGGCCAGGGCCGTGCCAGCACCATGGCCAGCCTCACCAGCCAGCTCAACAACCAGCTGGCCGGCAGCAGCAATCTTCAGACCTCGCTGGACAGCTTCTACGGCGCGGTGCAGGACATGGCCAACGCGCCCTCGGATGCCGCCTCGCGCCAGGTGCTGCTGGCCCGTGCCGGTGGGCTGGCGACCACGTTCCGCGCCTTGTCCGGCCAGTTCAGCCAGCTTTCCGGGCAGATCCAGCAGCAGATCGGCGAGACCGTCGACGCGATCAACGTCGACACGCAGTCGATCGCCAAGCTCAACGAGAAGATCCGCTCGTTCTCCTCCACCGAAGGCATGCCGCCGGCCGACCTGCTCGACCAGCGCGATGCGCTGGTCAAGAAACTGGCCGGCGAGGTGGGCATCAGCGTGGTGCCGCAGAACGACAACACCATCAGCGTGTTCGCCGGCAACGGCCAGGCGCTGGTCACCGGCACCGAGGCGCATGCGCTGGGTACCGCCGCCAACGTCTACGACGCCACCCGGGTGGAAGTGGTGGGCGCCGGCGGCGGCAACGTGATCAGCGGCCGCATCGGTGGCGGCGCGCTGGGCGCGCTGCTGGATTTCCGCAGCAACGTGCTCGACCCGGCGCAGATCCAGCTCGGCCGCGCGGCGCAGGCGATGGCCAGCGCGTTCAACGCGCAGCATGCGCAGGGCGTGGATCTGCACGGCGACGTCGGCGGCCAGTTCTTCGCCGCCGCCGGGCCGACGGTGCAGGGCGCCTCGACCAACACCGGCAGCGGCACGGTCGCCGCCAGCATCACCGACCTCGGCGCGCTGCCGGCCAAGGAGTACGTGCTGAGTTTCGACGGCACGGCCTGGAGCATGCGCGACACCAGCGGCAACGCCGTGGCGCTCGGCGGCAGCGGCACCAGTGCGGACCCGTTCACCGCCGCGGGCCTGAGCCTGGTGGTCGGTGGCGGCGCCAGCGCCGGCGACAGCTTCCGCGTGCAGCCCAGCCGCGATGCCGCGGCCAGCTTCGCCGTGAGCATCGACCAGCCCGACAAGATCGCCGCGGCCGCCCCGTTCGTGGTCGCCGCCGGCGCCGGCAACACCAGTTCCGCCACCGCTCGCGCCAGCATCGCCGACGGCAGCGACCCGGCGCTGTTCAACGCCTCGTCGATCGTGTTCAGCTCGCCCACCAGCTACAGCATCGACGGCGGCCCGGCGCAGACCTTCACCGCCGGCCAGCCGATCGTGCACAACGGCTGGAGCATGCAGCTCGACGGCGCGCCGCAGGCCGGCGACAGCTTCAGCCTCAAGGCCAACAGCAACGCCCAGGGCGACAACGCCAACGCGCTGATGCTGGGCAAGGTCGCCAACCTCGGCGTGCTCGACGGCGGCGTCACCAGCACCGGCCGCGCCTACAGCCAGCTGGTCGGCCAGGTCGGCAGCGCCGGCGCGCTGGCCAAGGACGAGCTGACGACGCAGACGGCGGTCTACAACCAGGCGATGGGCGCGCAGCAAAGCGTCTCCGGCGTGAACCTGGACGAGGAGGCCGCCAACCTGGTGCGCTACCAGCAGGCCTATCAGGCCTCGGCCCAGGTCATCAGCACGGCCAACAGCATTTTCAACGCGCTGCTCGGCGCGGTGCGGAGTTAAGACCATGCGCGTCTCCACCAGCTGGATCCAGCAGCAGTCCGTCGGCAGCATGATGAACCGGCAGAGCGATCTGTCCGATCTCAACACGCAGCTCAGCACCGGCAAGCGGATCAACCAGCCGTCCGACGATCCGGTCGGCGCCGCGCGCGCGCTGGACATGTCGCACCTGATCGCCGACTCGGCGCAGTACCAGCGCAACATCACCTCGGCCAACGGGCGGCTGGGCCTGGAAGACCAGACCTTGTCCAACACCGGCAACGTGCTGCAGCGCGTGCGCACCTTGCTGCTGCAGGCGGCCAACGGCAGCCAGACCGACGGCAGCCGCGGCGACATCGCCGCCGAGCTGTCGCAGTTGCGCGCGCAGTTGCTGGGCCAGGCCAACAGCACCGACGGGCAGGGCGAATACATCTTTGCCGGCAACCGCACCGGCACGCAGCCGTTCGTGTCGGGCGACTCGGTCAGCTACCTGGGCGATGCCGGCCAGCGCATGGTCGCCGCCGGTCCCGGCCTGCAGGTGGCCACCGGCGACGCCGGCAGCGCGGTGTTCATGGACATCCCCACCGGCAACGGCACCTTCGCGGTGAGCGCCGCGACGACCAACACCGGCTCGATGGTGGCCGGCGCCACCAGCGTCAGCGATCCGTCGGCCAGTCCGTCGGCATGGGACGGTGGCGCGTACAGCATCGTGTTCACCGCTGCCGACGCGTACGAAGTACGCGATGCCGGCGGCGCCGTACTCGACAGCGGCAGCTACGATCCGGCCAAGGGCGGCAGCGTCACCTTCCGCGGTGCGCAGGTCGCGTTCAGCGGCACGCCCGCAGCCGGCGACACGTTTGCACTGGGTGCCTCCGGCAAGCAGGACGTGTTCACCACGCTGGACAACATCATCAAGACGCTGCGCACGCCCAACGGCGGCGACGCGGCGATGCAGAATGCGATCAACACCCAGTTCGCGAACCTCGACCAGGCGCTGGACTCCATCACGCGCACGCGCGGTCAGGTCGGTGCGCGCATGAACGCGCTGGACCAGCAGAGCGCGCTCAACGACGACCTCACCTTGCAGTACAAGACCTCGCTCTCCGACGTGCAGGATCTGAACTACTACGACGCGATCAGCCAGCTCGGTGCGCAGACCACGGCGCTGCAGGCCGCGCAGCAGACGTTCACCAAGATCCAGGGTTCGAAACTTTTCGATTATTTGCGTTGACAAGGCTCAAGTTTTGGTGTGACGGGTCGAAACAGTCCACAAGGCGGATGCATTCAATGGTGAATCCCCGCCGGATTGTCTGAGCCGACCAAAGTCGGCATACCAACTCGATTCGGAGAATTCCCATGGTCATGAGCGTCAACACCAACATCAGCTCGCTGAATGCCCAGAAAAACCTGGCTGCCTCGCAGAGCAAACTTGCCACCGCGATCGAGCGCCTGTCCTCGGGCATGCGCATCAACAGCGCGAAGGACGATGCCGCCGGCCTCGCCATCTCGACCCGCTTCACCACCCAGATCAACGGCCTGAACCAGGCGGTCAGCAATGCCAACGACGGCATCTCGCTGGCGCAGACCACCGAGTCCGCGCTGAACGAGGTGACCAACAACATGCAGCGCATCCGCACGCTGGCCGTGCAGTCCGCCAACGCCACCAACTCCGACTCCGACCGCGCCGCGCTCGATGCCGAAGTGCAGCAGCGTCTGGCCGAGATCACCCGTATCTCGCAGCAGACCACCTTCAACGGCCGCCACGTGCTGGACGGCAGCTTCGGTTCGGCCGCGTTCCAGATCGGTGCCAACGTCGGCGAGACCATTTCGGTCAACCTGAGCCAGGGCGCGGGTGCGTCGCAGGTGGGCAAGATCGCCTCGGCCACCAGCGCCTCGGGCGTGTTCGTCGCCACTTCGGCCACGACGGCCGTTGTCGGTGTCGCCAACGTTGCGGTTTCCGATGCCACGGCGGCTGCGGGCTTCACGTTCGATGGCGTCGCCGTCAGCGTGGCCGCCGGCTCGGCCGACATGGCGGCCATGGCGGCCTCGGTGAACACGCAGTTGGACAGCGGCGCCACCGCCGGCAAGTACACGGTCACCGCCAACGGCACCACGGGCCTGACCATCACCCAGAACACGGCCACCACCAATGCCATGACGCTCAGCGGCTTCAGTGGCGTGGCGACGCAAGGTGCCGCCTCCACCGCCGGTGTCACCGGCGTGGCCGTCGGCGACGCCACCCCGCTGACCCTGGGCTCCGGCGAGTTCACGCTGCAGGCCGGTTCGGGTGCGGCGGTGGGCATCGAAGGCACGTTCAACGACGCCGCTTCGCTGGCGGCCGCGATCAACGCCAAGGGCATCGCCGGCGTCTCGGCCTACGCCGACGCCACCACGGGCGTACTGCACCTGGCCTCGCAGGACGCGCTCACGATCGGTGGCTCCAAGGGTACCGGTGTCCTCGGCTTCAGCGCCACCAACGCCGTTGGCGGCGACCTGGCCAGCGCCAACGTGAAGTCGGTGGCCGGTGCCAACGACACCATCAGCCGCATCGACTCGGCGCTGGGCACCATCAGCTCCATGCGCAGCGATCTGGGCGCGGTGCAGAACCGCTTCACCTCCACCATCGCCAACCTGCAGACCATTTCGCAGAACCTGAGCGCGTCGCGCAGCCAGATCCAGGATGCCGACTTCGCCGCGGAGACCGCGAACATGTCCAGCGCCAACATCCTGCAACAGGCCGGTGTCTCGGTGCTGGCGCAGGCCAACGCCACCACGCAGAGCGTGTTGAAGCTCCTGCAGTAACTGCTTGACCCGAAACGGCCGCGGACAGTCCGCGGCCGTTTCCCTCATTACGGGAATCGACGTTCATGGCTATCACGGTAGGCTCCACCACACCCACCACGGGTTTGCTGACCTCCATGGGCGTGGGTTCCGGCCTGGATGTCGCCACGTTGGTGGACAAGCTGGTGGCCGCCAAGAAGGCGCCGCAGCAGAACCAGATCACCAACCAGGCCGCCCTGGCCAACACCCAGCTGTCCGGCCTGGGCCAGGTCGGTGCCGCGCTCTCCGCGCTGCAATCGGCCATGGCCTCGATCACCGATGGCAGCGCCTTCAATGCGCGCACGGTGACCGCCGCCGACACCGACGTTCTCGGTGCCACGGCCTCCGGCACCCCGGTCAGCGGCAGCTACAAGATCGACGTCACCCAGCTGGCCACCGCGCTCAAGGCTTCCTCCGGCGCGTTCGCCGACAGCAGCGCCAAGGTCGGCACCGGCACGCTCACCCTCACGGTGGACGGCAAGTCGATGAGTCTGGATCTCACCGACAGCAACAACTCGCTGGCCCAGGTCCGCGACGCCATCAACAAGGCCAGCGACAACCCCGGCGTCAGCGCCACCATCGTCACCGGCACCGACGGTGCGCACCTGGTGCTCAGCGGCACCCGCACGGGCGCGGCCAACGGTTTCGTGGTGAGCAGCAGCGGCGGCGACGGCGGACTGGCTGCGCTCCATTACGATGCGGCCGCCGGCAGCGGCAACGCGCTGACCGTCATCACCGCCGCACAGGATGCGAAGTACAGCATCGACAACGTAGACGGCCACAGCGCCGGCAACAGCGTCAGCGGCGCCATCGACGGCCTGACCCTCAACCTGGTCGCTTCGGGCCAGACCACGCTGACCGTGGCCAACGACCCCAGCAAGGGCAGCAGCGCGCTGAGCAACCTGGTCAACACCTACAACAGTTTCGTGGGGATCTACCAGAACCTCACCAAGTACGACGCCACCAGCGGCACGGCCGGGGCCATGATCGGCGACGCCACCATCAACGGCATCAACAGCACGCTCTCGCGGCTGGTGGGCGGCGTGGCCAACGGCACCTCGCTGGCCGCCCTGGGCATCTCGCTGCAGGTGGACGGCACGCTGAAGCTGGACAACGACAAGCTGACGGCGGCGATGAGCGACGGCGGCAAGCTTGCCAGCCAGCTGTTCGGCGGCGATGCGGGCCTGGCCGCGCAGTTGAACGGCCAGCTCGATCAGTGGGTCGGCACGAACGGCACGCTGGCCGGTCGCACCAGCAGCATCAGCCAGCAACTGAATGCGTTGAAGGACCAGCAAGCCACGCTGGACAGCCGCATGGCCGACCTCACCGCGCGCTACCAGGCGCAGTTCACCGCGCTGGACACGCTGATGAGCAAGCTCAACAGCACCAGCAGCTACCTGCAGCAGCAGTTCGACGCGCTGAACAACATCAACAAGAAGTAAGGGCAGGAGACGATCATGGGATTCGGTTACGGCGCAGGCGCCTACCAACAGGTTCGTTCGCATGGCGGCGTGGAGTCGGCCGACAAGCATGGCCTGATCACGTTGTTGATGGACGGCGCGCTGGAGCGCCTGGTGAAGGCCCGCGCGCACATGATGCGCGGCGAGACCGGCCCCAAGGGCGAAACCATCAGCCGCTGCATCGAGATCATCGGCGGCCTGCGCGATGCGCTCGACCGCAAGGCCGATCCCACCCTGGTCGACCGCCTCGACTCGCTCTACGAATACATGAGCCGGCGCCTGCTGCAGGCCAACCTGCGCGACGACGCCGGCATCATCGACGAGGTCAGCCGGCTGCTGCAGCAAGTGCGCGACAGCTGGGTGCAGATCGGCCCGTCGTCGGCTCCCGCCGGTCGCGCGGCAGGCGCCTGAACATGCCGCCGTCAACTTTCGAGGGGAACTCGGCGTTGACCAGTGCGTTGGTGATTACCCGCGCGATGCTGGCCGCCGCGCGCGCGGAAGATTGGCAGCAGCTGCTGCAACTGGAACAAGCCCGCGCCCCGCTGGTGCATCGCCAGCACGATCACGACGCGACCGCCCAGGCCCAGCTCGGCCAGATCCTGGCCTGCGATCGCCAGTTGCAGGCCATGCTGGCCACCGCACGCGAGACGCTTGCCCAGCAGTGGCAGCGCGAGCGCGACCGGGCCCAGGCCATCGCGGCCTACGCACAGGCCTGAATCGCCCGGCGATGTCATCATGCACGGCAGTTGGCCCGCGTCATGCTGGTCATGCCGACAGGGGCGACAGCCGATATCCGGGAGCCGCACGATGAACAACGCCAGCTGGAACGAGTTCGAGCAGCGGGTCAGCGTCGAGGAACTGTTGCACGTGGCGATCGAGCCGCTGGCCTGGCCGATGCCGCAGCCGCTGGCGCTGGCCCTGGCCGAGCGCAACGGCAATGCGCTGGCGGCGATCGCGGCGCTGGAAGAACGCCGTGTCGAGACGCCCGACGACGACAATCCGCTGGTGCAGGAATTGCGCCGCATGGATGCCAAGCTCACCGCGCTGGTGGACATCGTCAACCGCCTGCTGGTGCCGCCCGGCACGCTGCCGGCACAGCGCCTGGTGCGCTTCAACGCACGCGGCGCGGTGCTCGCTGCGGACGTCGCGTTGCCCGGCGACGCAGTGCTGCTGGGCCTGCGTTTCGAGCATTGCCGCAGCCTCCCGCTGGAGTTGCCGGCGCTGCGCGAAAAGCAATTCGACGATGGTCGAACCTTCGTCGTTTTCCCATCGTTGAACGACGCGCAAAGTGACGCAATTGAGCGCCTCGTTTTTCGCCATCACCGACGCAAAGTGGCAGAAGCGCGCCAACTCCCCGGTTGAGGTCGTCGGGCGTCATCGCCGGCGGCGTCGGCGCCCCATCGGCGTCGCGAGAACCAGTTCACATTATTGAGAACTCGCGTGTGGGGAATCCCCTTCACGCCGTCAGCCTTTTCTCGCCCATCCGCGTCCTTGTCGACCGCGCATGATCGCGGACGAATGCCGGCACAAACGTGTGGCATCAAACGTTTACATGCGCCAACTCGAACTTCTCTGGGAATTTTCACGGAGGTGGCGGACCGCCTTGCGTCATTTTGTCGTCGCCCTGCACGCCAGAAACTGGCCTCCTTGTTGCAACCGGTCCATCAGCCCGGCGACGACTTGCCGACGGTGACAAAAAATGGCCATGCCGGAAGTTGGGTACGCCAACGATGCAAGACGGAGAGTAGAGATGCAGCAATTCGATTTCCTGGTGATTGAATCCGACGCGGCCCGAGTCAATGCCGTGATGTCGGCGCTCCACTTCCTGGGCTACCACCCCCAGCACGGCGCGCAGTGCACCGACACCAGCGAGTCCACCCATGCCTGGCGCGCGGTCTATGTCGGCGGCATCGACGACGTGGCCGAAGCCGAGCGGCAGTTCGAGTTGCTCGGCGCCAGCGCCGCGCACATTCCGGTGTTGCTGGCCGAGGATTCGCCCTGGGCGCAGCGGCTGGGCGCAGCGAAATCCCCGTTCGCCGGCCGCACCGCCACCCTGGCTTTTCCGCTCAGCTACGAGAAGCTCACCGAGGCGCTGCGCAATGTCTATGCGCGTCTGCTTGGCGGCCGCTCCGGCGGGCTGCGCTTCGTCGGCGACTCCGCGCCGATGGTGCGCGTCAACGGGCTGATCCGCCAGGTCGCGCCGTTCGACTCAAACGTGCTGGTGCTGGGCGAGTCGGGTACCGGCAAGGAGATGGTCGCCCGCGCCATCCACGAGAATTCCCCGCGCCGCGGCAAGCCGTTCGTGGCGATCAACTGCGGTGCGATCCCGCCCGAGCTGCTGGAAAGCGAACTGTTCGGCCACGAGAAGGGCGCCTTCACCGGCGCGATCAGCGCCCGCAAGGGCCGCTTCGAAATGGCCGAGGGCGGCACGCTGTTCCTCGACGAGATCGGCGACATGAGCCTGCCGATGCAGGTGAAGTTGCTGCGCGTGCTGCAGGAGCGCGCCTACGAGCGCGTCGGCGGCAACAAGACGCTGCACTGCGACGTGCGCATCATCGCCGCCACCCACCGCAATCTGGAGCAGGCGATCGCCGAGGACCGCTTCCGCGAGGATCTCTACTACCGCCTCAGCGTGTTCCCGCTGGAACTGCCCTCGCTGCGCGAGCGGCTGGAGGATCTGCCCGCCCTGATCGCCGAGTTCAATCTGCGCGGCGCGCGCCGCGGCCTGGGCGTGGTGCGCTTCAGCACGGGCGCGATGCAGGCGCTGCGCGCCTACGCCTGGCCGGGCAACGTGCGCGAGCTGTCCAACCTGGTCGAGCGCATGGCGATCCTGTTCCCGCACGGCGAAGTACGCGGCAGCGACCTGCCGGCGAAATACCGCGGCGCCGCGCTGGCCGGCGACGAACACGGCGCCACCGCGCTGGCGATGATGAGCGAAGAACACGCGATCGCCGGCATCGCCCTGCAACCGGCCGCCGAATCCGAACGCCTGCTGCCGCAAGAAGGCCTGGACCTGAAAGATCACCTGGCCGACATCGAGGTCGGCCTGATCCGCCAGGCACTCGACGCCACCGGCGGCGTCGTCGCCCATGCCGCCCGCCTGCTCCACATGCAGCGCACCACCCTGGTGGAAAAACTGCGCAAGTACGGGTTGCAGAGCAGCATGGCCGCTTGAGCCGCTTTGCGGCTGGGAATAGGGAATAGGGAATAGGGAATCGAAAAAGCAGAACGCAGCGGCCTTCGCACTTCCTATTCCCTATTCCCTATTCCCAGACATCAGCAACTGGCATGCCTCCTGCAACCACACCCCAAGAAACCCGCCACGCGTCGGGAATACGTCATGAGGACGCACCGCGATGAGCACGATCGACGTCAACAACCTGCTTTCACAGATGCGCCAGATGACGGCGCAGGTGCGTGCGCCGCAAGCGGTGGCGAAGATCGCGCCGACCGCGGCGCAGCCCGACTTTTCCGCGGTGTTGAAGGAGTCGGTGTCGGCGGTGGGGCGCAGCCAGATGGAGGCCGGTCGCATGGCCGCCAGTTTCGAACGCGGCGATCCGGGCGCGGACCTTGGCCGCACCATGATTGCCGTGCAGAAGGCTGATCTGTCGCTGCGCACGATGGTCGAGGTACGCAACAAGATGGTCGATGCGTACAAGGAAATCATGAACATGCCGGTCTGATCCCGGCGCCCCGCTGACCCCGCTTACCCCACACGAGCAACACCATGGCCGACAACGCCATCGCAGCCCGCGAGAACGACGCGGCGCGACCGGACCCCTTCAAGCAGATCGCCCGCAGTCCGGCCGCGCGCCAGATGCTGCTGCTGGTGGCGATCGCTGCGGCGGTGGCGCTGGGCGTGGCGGTGGTGCTGTGGTCGCGCGGCCCGAACTACGGCCTGCTCTATGCCGGGCTCGACCAGAAAGACGCCGCCGCGGTGGCGCAGGAACTGCAGGCGACCAACACGCCGTTCCAGCTCAGCGCCGACGGCTCCTCGATCATGGCGCCGGCCGCCGACCTGGCCGGCCTGCGCCTGAAGCTGGCCAGCAAGGGCCTGCCGCGCGGCAGCGCCACCAGCAGCGTGATGCCGGCGTCCGACTCGCCGTTCGGCATGAGCGACCTGGCCGAGCGCACCCGCTACCAGCAGATGCTGGAGAGCGACCTCAGCACCACCATCGGCGGCCTGCAGTCGGTGCGCGCCGCGCGCGTGCACCTGGCGATGGCCAAGCCGTCGGCGTTCATCCGCGACAACCGCGAAGCCAGCGCCTCGGTGCTGGTCACGCTCTATCCCGGTCGCCAGCTCGACCCCGGCCAGGTCGCCGCGATCGTGCACCTGGTCGCCTCCAGCGTGCCCGGACTCGACGCGCGCCAGGTGTCGGTGGTCGATCAGCAGGGCCAGTTGCTGACCGCCGATCCGACCAGCCCGGCCGCCGTCGGCGACGATCGCCTGCGCATGGCCACGCGCATCGAGAACACCTACGCGCAGCGCATCGAGGAACTGCTCACCCCGCTGGTCGGACCCGGCCGGGTGCGCGCGCAGGTCTATGCGGACCTCGATTTCAGCCAGTCGGAAAAAGCCACCGAAACCTACGGTCACGACCATCCGGCGTTGCGCAGCGAACAGACCAGCAGCGAACGGCGCGGCGGCGGTGCCGCGGGCGGCGGCATCCCCGGCGCACTGAGCAACCAGCCGCCCAGCCTGGTGGCGCAGCCCACCGCGGCCAACCCCGATGCCGGCAAGGCGAACCCGTCCGCCGCCGCATCCAGCGCCACGGTGGCCAGCGGCGACGTGTCCAGCAGCGCCACGCGCAACTTCGAACTCGATCGCACCATCAGTCACGTCAGCGACCCGGCCGGACGACTGGCCCGGCTCACCGTGGCCGTGGTGCTGGACAACAAGCTCGCCGCCCGGCTGGCCGACAAGGGCCCGGCCAAGGCCGGCAGCGCCGCCGCCGCGGCTTCCGCCGGCGTGCCATTCACCGCGCAGGAACTGGAGCGGCTCACCGAGCTGACCAAGAACGCGGTGGGCTTCGACGCCGCGCGCGGCGACAGCGTCAGCGTGGTGAACCAGCCGTTCCAGCGTCCGGTGGCGCCCGAGGCGCTGCCCGAACCGCCGCTGTGGGAGCGCCCCGGCGCGATGGATCTGATCAAGCAGGGCATCGGCGTGCTGATCGCCTTGCTGGTCGCGTTCGGCCTGCTGCGCCCGCTGTTGCGCGGCGTGACGCGCGGCAGCTCGAACGCCAGGGCGCTGCCCGCGCCGAAACCGCAGATCTCGGTGCGCGTGGCCGATGAGCCGGAGGCCGATGACCAGCCGGCGCGGCTCGCCGGCGTCGCGCCCGCGCTCGAGTACGAACAACGCATCGGCCAGGCTCGCCGCCTGGTCGGCGAAAACTCCAGGCAAGTGGCGCAGGTCGTGAGGAACTGGGTAAGCGAAGATGGCAACTAACCAACATGACGCGCCGATCACCGGTGCCCAGCGTGCGGCGATCCTGCTGCTGACCCTGGGCGAGCAGGACGCCGCCGAGGTGCTCAAGCACCTCAGCGCCCGCGACGTGCAGACCATCGGCACCGCGATGGCCGCGCTGACCAGCGTCAGCCGCGAACACGTGACCAAGGCGCTGGACAAGCTCGACGAGGACATCGGGCGGCAGACCTCGCTCGGTGTGGGCACCGAGGAATACATCCGCAAGATCCTGGTCAACGCGCTGGGCGAGACCAAGGCCGGCGGCCTGATCGACCGCATCCTGCTCGGGCGCTCCAGCAAGGGCCTGGAATCGCTCAAGTGGATGGAGAGCCGCGCGATCGCCGAGATGATCAACCAGGAGCATCCGCAGATCATCGCGCTGGTGCTGGCGCACCTGGAGCCGGACCAGGCCGCCGAGGTGATCGGCTACCTGCCGCCGCGCGTGCGTTCCGATGCGGTGATGCGCATCGCCACGCTGGACGGCGTGCAGCCGCATGCGCTGAACGAGCTGGATGAAATCATGGAGCGCCAGTTCTCCGGCGGCTCCAAGAAGCTCAAGTCCGCCAGCGTCGGCGGGCTCAAGGCGGCGGCCGACATCCTCAACGCGATGGAAGGCAGCCGCGAGACCGAGCTGATGTCGGCCATCCGCAGCCAGGACGAAGCGCTGGGCGAGAAGATCGAAGACCTGATGTTCGTGTTCGAGGACCTGGTGGAGCTGGACGACCGCGGCATGCAAGTGCTGCTGCGCGAAGTGCCCTCGGCCACCCTGATCACGGCGTTGAAGGGCGCCGAGCCGGAGATCCGCGAAAAGATCTTCGCCAACATGTCCAAGCGCGCCGCCGACATGATGCGCGACGACCTCGAGGTGAAGGGGCCGGTACGCCTGAGCGAAGTCGACGCGGCGCAGAAGGAAGTGCTGGGCATCGCCCGCAAGCTGTCCGACGCGGGCCAGCTCAGCCTTGCCGCCGGCGGGGATGAGTTCGTCTGATGGTCGCCGTGTTCCACAGCGCGACCCAGGATTTCCGGCGCTGGGAATTGCCGGAGGTGGGCAACGACCACCCGCATCGTCGCGCGACCGATCCGCCCGCCCCGCAACCGACCGTGCGCGAGCTGGAGGCGCTGCATCAGCAGGCGCGCGGCGAAGGCTTTGCCGCCGGCCACGCCGAGGGCCTGGCCGCGGGCCAGCAGCAGGTGCGCGAGCAACTGGCCCGGCTCGCCGCGCTGTGCGACGCGGTCGCCCGTCCGCTGCAGTCGCTCGACGAACAGGTCGAACAGGAACTGGCGCGGCTGGCCACGGTGATTGCACGCCGGGTGATCGTGCGCGAACTGAAACTCTCTCCCGAACTGATTGCGCAAGCCGTGCGTCAGGCTGCAACTGCGCTGCCCGCGGCCGCGCGCGAGCTGCGCGTGCACGTGCACCCGGACGACCTGGCCCTGCTGCGTGACCTTGGCGCGGTCGAAAGCCATTGGCAACTGCTCGCCGATCCCGCCCTGGCGCGCGGCGACTGCCGCCTGGAAAGCGAGCGCTCGCGGCTGGATGCGCGGGTGGATGCGCGCCTGGCCGCGGTGGTCGATGCCGTGCTCGGCGACGACGCCGAAGGTGAGGTAGCCGCGGCCGGGGAGGGCGAAGCATGAGCCCCATGTCGCGTCACAGCCTGCACACCCCGCGAAACCGCTGCACCCCATACGACGCAAAAACCTCCCCACCGTCGTTCCAGCGAAAGCTGGAACCCAGTGCCTTCGGTGCACCGAGGAGGCGCTGGATCCCGGCTTTCGCCCGGATGGCGGCGAAATTTCGTCGCCATCCAACCTGCGCGCTCTCTCTCACTCCTCACTTCTCATCGCTCACTCCTCGCTCTCGCCCCCATGACGCCTGAATCCGCCATCGCCGCACGCCGCCAGACGTGGCAGCAGAAGCTGGCGCGCCGGCGCGGACAGGCCGAAACCGCGCGCACGCTGGTGGTCGAGGGCAGCCTGCGCCGGGTGGTCGGCCTCACCCTGGAGGCCGAAGGCTGCGAAGCCGCGCTGGGCGCGCGCTGCCTGGTCGACACCGCCGACGGCGCCACGCTCGATACCGAGGTGGTCGGCTTCGCCGACGAGCGCCTGCTGCTGATGCCGGTCGGCGACATGCATGGCGTGCTGCCGAATGCGCGGGTGCGCCCGTGCGCGCGCAGTGGCGGCTTGCCGGTGGGCGCGGGCCTGCTCGGCCGCGTGATCGGCGCCGACGGCCTGCCGCTGGACGGCGCCGGCCCGCTGGACAGCGGCGAACAGGCCGCGCTCAAGGCCGAGCCGATCAACCCGATGGCGCGCAAGCCGATCGACACTCCGCTGGACACCGGCGTGCGCGCGATCAACGCGCTGCTCACCGTCGGCCGCGGCCAGCGCCTGGGCCTGTTCGCCGGCTCCGGCGTGGGCAAGTCCACCCTGCTGGGCATGATGACCAAATACACCAACGCCGACGTGGTGGTGGTGGGGCTGATCGGGGAACGCGGCCGCGAAGTGAAGGAGTTCGTCGAGCACACGCTGGGCGAGGAAGGTCGCCGCCGTGCGGTGATCGTCGCCGCGCCGGCGGACGCGCCGCCGCTCAAGCGCCTGCGCGGCGCGCAATACGCCACCGCGATCGCCGAGTGGTTCCGCGACCGCGGCCAGCGCGTGCTGCTGCTGATGGATTCGCTGACCCGCTACGCACAGGCGCAGCGCGCGATCCTCGACGGCCACATCGTGTTGTCGCGCGACCTCGCCGAGGCCGGCCATTACCCGGCCATCGACATCGAGGCGTCGATCAGCCGCGTGATGCCGGCAGTCGCCACGCGCGAGCACATGCGCAGTGCGCAACGCTTCCGCCAGGTCTATTCGGCCTATCGCCAGCAGCGCGACCTGATCGCCGTGGGCGCCTACCAGAAGGGCTCCGACCCGCAGGTGGATCTGGCCATCGAGATGTGGCCGCAACTGCGCGCGTTCCTGCAGCAGGAAGTGGACGAACCGATCACCCTCGATCGGGCCATCGAACGCCTGGCCGCGCTGGCCGAACAGGTGCTTGAATGAGTTCGCGCGCCGAACGATTGCAGCCGGCCGTGGACCAGGCCCGCCAGCGCAGCGAGGATGCGCTGGCCCGCTTCGCCGCGCAGCAGCAGCAACTGGCCCGCGCCGAACACCAGCTGAGCGAACTGCATCGCTATCGCGACGAGTACGCCAACGGCGGCGACGCCGCCTCCAGCGTCAGCGCCATGCTCAACCGGCAGGCCTTCATCCAGCGCATCGACCAGGCGATCACCCAGCAGGTGGCCGAGGTCGCCCGTCAGCAGCGCCAGCTGGAACTGGTGCGCGCGGACTGGACCCGCAGCCACGCCCGCGAAAGCGCGCTGGACAGCGTGGTCGCCCATCACGTCGAGAACGAGCGCCGCGCCGAGGAACGTCGCGAGCAGGCCGAACTCGACGAACGTTTCCAGCACCGGCGGCCGTGATGCGTCGCGCCCGCCCATCCCGCCTCGGCCACGTGCCTGCGCTCCGGCGCGGTCGTGTTGCCCCGCCAGGAGCCTTCTTGCCATGACTGCCAGCCACGTCGGATCGTTGTCCGCATCCACGGTCGCCGCCAAAGCGGCCGCGAACACGAGCACGTCGGAATCCCCGGGCT
This sequence comes from uncultured Rhodanobacter sp., assembly GCA_937906285.1. Classification (GTDB taxonomy): domain Bacteria; phylum Pseudomonadota; class Gammaproteobacteria; order Xanthomonadales; family Rhodanobacteraceae; genus Rhodanobacter. The sequence goes on from CALCWL010000139.1 coordinate 32,173, forward strand.
CGGCGCCGTTCCACCAGCGCCTGCAGGACGCGCGAGGGCAGGGCGCTTCGTCCGCCCACGATGCGCACGATGCGCGTCCGCAGCGCGGCCCGGACCCGGAGCGCGACCGTCGCAACGATCCCTCGCCGAAGGGGCCAAACGCGCAACTGTCGTCCGCCGCCGATCGCCTGGATCCATCGCGCGATGCCGCCATGCCGCCGCCGGCTGCTGACGCCACCGCTCCCGCCATGCCGGTCGCCGCGCCACCACCATCGCCCGAGGCGATCACCGACGTGGCCACCGCGGAGCCCGTCCGTGGCAAGGACGACGACGCCGACGCGGGCGCCCCCGCCCTGGTCGAAGCGATGCTCGCCTTGATCGCTCCCGCGCCGGTCCATCCCGCCGCGCCGGTCGGCGGCGCCGCGTCCGGCATCGTCGACGCCACCGCGGCACGATTGGCCGCCGCGCAGCCCGGGCTTGCGGCGCTCGGTCAGGCTGGCGCAACGGCCGTGCCCGTCACGCCTGCCATCGACCCCGCCGTCATGGCTGCGGCTACCGCCACCCCTGCCGCCGAACTGCCGAAGCTCGACCCGGACGCCACCCGCGAAACGGCGCGACTCGACGCCGCGCCCAGCGTGGCGCCCGCCGTCGCCCACGCCGCCTCGGCAATGACGCCGGCCGCTGCGCCGGTACCGGTGGCTCCCGCACACGCCTTCGCGCAGGAACTGGGCCAGCAGCTGGCCTGGTTCGTCGGCCACGACGTCAAGCAGGCGCGCATCCGCCTGCATCCGGAAGAGCTGGGCTCGCTCGACCTGAAGATCAGCGTGCAGCACAACCGGGTCGACGTGGTGTTGCAGGCCCAGCACCTCGGCGCCGTCACTGCCGTGCAGCAGGCTCTGCCCCAGCTCGACCAGATGCTCGCCGGCCACGGCTTGTCGCTCGGCCACGCCGACGTGGG
>CALCWL010000140.1 GCA_937906285.1 uncultured Rhodanobacter sp.
TACGGCTACCGCAAGGGCGGCAGTTCGGTGAGGTGGCTGACGCAGCGCAACGACGGCAAGTACGGCACGGCGACGTTCATCGCGCCGATTCCCGGCGATCCCAACCACGCACTCGTGTCGATCAGCTCCTGGTCCGGCTCGGGCAACGAGGGCGAGCTGTCCCAGGCGGTGCGGATGGACCTGCGCAGCGGCGACATCGCGCACATCATCAACGCCCCCGGTCGCGACATGACGTTCGTGGCCGACCATCAGGGCCGCATCCGCTTTGCGGCCGGACTCGACGCCAGCGGCAACCCGAAGGTGTACGCGCATCCGGTAGACGCAGACGGCTGGAAGGAGCTGCCGGAGTTCGAGGCAAGCCGCTCCTTTCCGTGGGCCTTCGACGCGGACGACAGCCATGCCTACTTCAGCTGTTCGCCGAAGGCCGGCGGCTTCGGTGTATGTCGCTGGGACCCCGCCACCGGCAAGCTGACCGAGCTGTGGAGCAACCCGACCGTCGAGGCGAACGCGCTGATCTTCGGTCCGGCCGACGACCAGATCATCGGCGTCGGTTTCGAGGATGGGCGGCCAGGCGTGGCGCTGTTCGATGGCAACGCGCCGGCAGCGAAGACGGCGGTGGGGTTGATGCAGCACTTCCCCGGCGAATACGCGCGCATCGTTTCCGGCACCCGCGATGGCGCGCTCTGCATCCTGTACGTGTCCGCGGACAGCGACCCGGGCCACTTCTACCTGTTCGATCGCAAGGCCGGCAAGCTCACCCGGTTGCTGGACACGGAACGCTGGATCGACCCGGTCCGGATGGCCACCAAGCAACCGATCGCGTTCTCCGCCCGCGACGGATTGAAGTTGCAGGGTTACGCCAGCTTTCCGCCGGGACTGGAAACTGCCCGACACCTGCCGATGGTGGTGCTGGTCCACGGCGGGCCTTATGGTGTGCGCGACGACTGGGACTTCGACCCCTACGTCCAGATGCTGGCCACCCGCGGTTACCTGGTGTTGCAGGTGAACTACCGCGGCTCCGGCGGTTACGGCTACGCCTTCCAGAAGGCCGGCTGGCTCGAGTGGGGCGGCAAGATGCAGGACGACGTGACCGACGCCACCCGCTGGGCGATCGCGCAGGGGCTGGCCGACCCGAACCGCATCTGCATCTTCGGCGGCAGCTACGGCGGCTACGCGGCGCTGGAGGGCGCAGTGAAGGAGCCCGACCTGTACAAGTGCACCATCGGCTACGTGGGCGTGTATGACCTCGCCTTGATGTACCGGCGCGGCGACATTCCGCAATCCACCTCCGGCGAGAACTACCTGCAACGTGTGCTGGGCACGGACATGGACGCGCTGGCACGGCGTTCGCCGATCAATCAACTGGATCGGCTCAAGGCCAGGGTCATGCTGGTGGTCGGCGGCAAGGACAGGCGCGTGCCATCGATCCAGGGCCGCAGCCTGCACAGCGCACTGGTCGATCGGCATGTTGCGCACGTCTGGATCGACAAGCCCGACGAGGGCCACGGTTTCTACGACGAGAAGAACCTGGCCGAGCTGTACCAGCAGATCGTGCAATTCGTCGGCTCCAGCATCGGCCCGGGCGCCACGACAGCGGTCGCCGCATCCACCAAATGACCCGGGCCGGTCCGGTCGTCCGCCGTCATGGGCGGCGGCCGACTGCGGCCAGCTCGCCCGACTGAGAACCACCCCCGACGCGGCCCGGGCAAGCACGTCCGCGTTCTGGCACAGTGCGACGATCTGTTGCCACGTTGCGAAGGGGAGCCATGGCCATGCCCGCTTGTTGTCGAATCCCGTTGCTTGCCCTGCTGGCGTTGGCCAGTTGTGCAGCCACCGCCGCCACCGAGCCGAACGGCTCGATCACCTACGCGCGTGACCCGGCGCAACCGGTCGACCAGGCGTACACGGCGCAGATCCTGAAGGACACCACCGATCCCTCGTTCAACTCGCCGCTGACCGACTACCTGCCCGCCTCGGCTACTGTGCCGACGCCGCTGAAGGTGCTCGGCCATATCGCCGGCGCACCGAATTACCTGCCCTACTCCACTGACGTCTACCGCTACTTCCGTGCGCTGGCGGCGGCCAGCCCGCGGGTGAAGGTGTTCACCATCGGCCAAAGCGAGGAGGGCCGCCCGATGATCGCGGTCGCCGTGGCCGATGAAGATCTGCTGGCCGGCCTGGATGCCAACAACGCACGCCTGGCCAAGCTGGCCGACCCGCGCACGATCGGCATGGACGATGCTGCCGCCGACACGCTGATCGCCCAGTCCACCCCGGTCTACTACATCACCGGCGCCATCCACTCCACCGAGACCGGCTCGCCCACCGCGCTGATGGAACTGGCCTACCGGCTGGCGGTGGACGACGCGCCCTACATCCAGCACATCCGCTCGCACGTGATCACCCTGATCACGCCGATCGTCGAAGTGGACGGCCGCGACCGCCAGGTGGACCGCTACAACTGGCACCGCGCCCACCCGGGCCGGAACTATCCGCGCCTGCTGTACTGGGGCCACTACGTGGCGCACGACAACAACCGCGACGCGATGGCGATGACGCTGAACCTCACCCGCAACGTCGCCGACACCTTCGTCGGCTGGCACGCCCAGGTGCTGCACGACCTGCACGAGTCGGTGCCGTTTTTGTACGACAACACCGTCGGCGACGGCCCCTACAACGCCTGGATCGACCCCATCCTCACCGGCGAATGGCAGCAGCTGGGCTGGGACAACGTGCAGCAGATGACCAAGCTCGGCATGCCCGGCGTGTTCACCCACGGCAGCTTCGACACCTGGAGCCCGGGCTATCTGATGTTCATCGCCGCCATGCACAACGGCATCAGTCGGCTCTACGAAACCTTCGGCAACGACGGCGCCGACACCGTCAAGCGCATTCTCGAGCCGGAGGAATACCAGCGCACCTGGTACAAGCCGAACCCGCCGCTGCCGGTGGTGACCTGGTCGCAGCGCAACAACAACAACTACCAGCAGACCGGCCTGCTCACCGCGCTGAAGTACTTTTCCGACAACGGCCAGCTGTTCCTGAAGAACTACTACCTGAAGAGCAAGCGCTCGATCGAGAAGCCGCAGAACGCCGGCCCGGCCGCCTACGTCTTCCCCGCCGACGACGCGCGCCCCGGCTCGCGCGCGCAGCTGCTGCGCATCCTGCAGCGCCAGCATGTGGAACTGAGCCGCAGCAC
>CALCWL010000141.1 GCA_937906285.1 uncultured Rhodanobacter sp.
TTTCCAGCGTCTCGCCCTTGCGCCATTGATCCTTGGGCTTCAGCGGTGTGTACATCTCCATGTAGTTCACGTCCGCCGTCTCGCCTTTCTCGGCACGGCCGATCATTGCCAGCGTGGTCTCCACTTCCGGAAACTTCTGTTTGACCAGCGTCGACACTTGTTTGGAGATGGCGATGGATTCGTCCAGCGATGCCGACGGAATCGAGGTGATGCGCCACATGATGGCGCCTTCTTTCAGGTTCGGCATGAACTCCTTGCCGAGGAACGGGAACAGCGCCAGGCTGCCGATCAAGGCCCCGGCAGCGATGCCCAGCACGAGCTTGCGGCGGGCGAGCGCCCACGCCAGCACCGTGGCGTAGTGGCGTTTCAGGAACGCGACCAGCCAGGTGTCCTTCTCTTCCTTCGGTTTCAACACCAGCGCGGCCAGCACCGGGATCAGCGTCAGCGCGAGGACCAGCGAGCCCGCCATCGCGAAGCTGATGTTGAACGCCATCGGCTTGAACATCTTGCCTTCCAACCCTTGCAGGCTGAACAGCGGCAGGAACACCACGATGATGATGAGGATGGCGAACGCCACCGGGTTGGCCACCTCGCGGGCGGCCGCCAGCACCGCGGCGGTGCGATCCACCGGGAGCCCGTGCGCCTTGCGCTCGGCCATGATGCGATAGGCGTTCTCCACCATCACCACCGCGCCATCCACCATCATGCCGATGCCAATCGCCAGCCCCGCCAGCGACATCAGGTTGGCCGAGAGGCCGACCTGATTCATGCAGATGAAGGCGATCAGCATGGCCAGCGGGAGCGCCACTACCACCACGATGGCGCTGCGGAACTCGCCCAGGAACAGGAACAGGATGATCGCAACCAGGATCGAACCCTCGATCAAGGCACGCACGGCGGTTTCCACGGCTGCATTGACCAGCTCGGTGCGTTCGTACACCGGCTTGACCACCACGCCCGGTGGCAACGCCTGTTCGACCGTGCCGAGCTTGGCCTTGACCGCATCGACCACGCTCTTGGCGTTCTCACCGATGCGAGCGAGTGCCATGCCCAGTACCACCTCCTTGCCGTCGCGGGTGACCGCGCCTGTGCGCGGTGCACCGGCTTCGACGATGGTGGCCACATCGCGCACGTAGACCGGTATGCCATCCTCGGTCTTCAGGACGATGCTGCCGATGTCCTTGGCGTCCTGCACCAGACCCAAGCCACGCACGAGGTACTGTTCGCGACCGACGTCGATGAAGTTGCCGCCGACCTGCGCGTTGTTCGCCTGCAGGGCCTCGATCACGTCCTTGAAGCCGAGCTTGTGCGCGATCAGCTTCAGCGGGTCGATGCGCACCTGGTACTGCTTTTCCTGGCCGCCCCAGGAGGTGACATCGTCCACACCCGGTGCGGTGCGCAGGATCAGGCGGATCGTCCAATCCTGCAGCGTGCGCAAGTCCATGTCGCTGGGTGCCCCGGTGCTGGCGGCGTCCTTGAGCTTGGCGTCGGCCCGTTCGACGGTGTACCAGAACACCTGGCCCAAGCCGGAGGTGTTCGGACCCATCTCCGGCTTGCCGTAGCCGGCCGGCAGGCGGTCGCCCACCTGCTGCAGCCGCTCGTTGACGAGCTGGCGGGCAAAGTAGATGTCCATGCTGTCGTCGAAGTACACCGACACGTAGGACAAGCCGAACAGGCTGACCGAGCGGATCTGTTCCACCTTGGGCAGGCCGGCCAGTGCCGACTCCACCGGCGTAGTGAGCAGTTGCTCCACATCCTCGGCGGCCAGGCCGGAGGCCTCGGTATAGACGTTCACCTGCACCGGCGTGACGTCGGGGAAGGCGTCGATGGGAAGCTGGCGTACGGCCTGGAAACCCAGGAAGCCGATCACCACGAAGGCGATCAGCACCAGCACCTTGTAGCGCAGGGAGAATTCAACCAGACGTTCCAGCATCATTCTTCTCCCAGCTGCGAGCGCAGCAAGCGGGCCTTCAACGCGAAGGCGCCCTTGCGCACGTAGGTGTCGCCGGCCTTGAGGCCTTGGGTGACCGCCGTCCAGCCATCCCGCGTGTCGCCGACCATGACCGGTGCCGGTTCGAACTGGCCGTTGCCTTTGGCGAGGAATACAGTCGGCTGGTTCTGCAGCAACACGATCGCTTCGGCGGGAACGGCCAGCTTCCGCACGGCACTCCCGGTGACGATGCGTGCCTCGACCAGTTCACCGGGATGCAAAAGATCCTTGCGGTTGTCGACTTCGATGCGTACTGGCACGGTGCGCGTACGCTCATCGGTCTGGTGCGAGCGCTGCACGACCTTGCCGGGTATCGCGGTGTCGTGCACGAGGATGCGGGCATCGGCATCGGGCTTGACCCGTTCGGCATCGGCCGGAGACATCTGGGCCACGACCCATACCGAATCTTCCTTGACCAGGGTGAACAGCGTGCGGCCCGGTTCCACCCGCTCACCGACCAGAAACTCGTCGGTGGTGACGCGACCGGCCGCTGGCGCGAGCAGTTCGAAGCTGCCATCGGCACCGGCCGAACCCTTGCGCAGCAGGCCACCGATCTGACCGTCGGACAATCCGTAGGCACGCAACTTGGCGCGTGCCTGATCGCGCTGCACCTTCGCTTCGTTGTAGCGCCGTGCCGAGACGGCCTGCGGTCCGAGCGCCGCGATGCGCTGCCAGTCCTGCTCGGCCACGATCAACGCGCCCTGCGTCTCGGCGACCTGCACACTGGAGAGCACCACCAACGGCGCGCCGGCTTTGACGACGTCGCCAAGCGTGGCCTTGCGAGCCAGTACTTGGGATTCCACGCGTGGCGATACCAGCACGGTGGAATAGGCATCGGCCTTTACTTCGCCGGGCGCTTTCAGTTCATCGGTCAAGGTGCGCGGAGCGGCCTTGTCGAGGACAATGCCGGCGTCCTTGATCGCCTTGGCATCGAGCGCCAGCGGATTGGCGGGAGCCAGTTCCTGTGCCATGACGGGGCCGGCCAGCGCCGCGAGCAGCGTCATGCCCAGCAGGCTGCGTTTCAAAAGAGAGCAATTCATCGGGGGATATCCTGATTGAGGCCGTCCTGAGTCGGACCGTCCTGAGTGCGGCCATCGAGCCAGTCGGTGAGACGGCCCGCAGCGGTGAGGTAGTCGAACCAGGTCTGCCAGGTCTGGCTTTCCAGTTCCTGGCCGGACAACGCGGTGTCCAGGCTCTGTTTGAGCTGTACGAGGTAATCGGACGTGCTGATTTCACCGGCACGCCAGAGCTTCTCCAGCAACGCGGTGCGATCCTCGAACGCGGCGGCACGGCCGCTGCGAAAGGCTTCGGTCGCGCTGCGCAAGGCTGCGTAACGGGCCTGTGCTTCCCGCAGTCCCGCGCGCAACACAAACTCGCGCGAGCGCACGGCAGCCGCCGCGGCGTCGGCCTCCGCCAGGGCAGCATCCACTTCGGCGCGTCCGCTGTTGAGCACCGGCAACGGTATGGATACGCTCAGACCGATCACCTGATCGGTGCGCGGCCCGCTGTGCACTTGGCCGCCGGTCAGGCTGAGCGTGGGGTCGGGAATGCGCGCCCTGCGGGCGACTTGCACGCCGGCCTCGGCACTCGCTTGCTGGGCGCGGGCCTGACGCAGTTCCGGCAGCTCGTCGACGGGCAACGGCGTGACATTGTCGAGTGCCGGTGACAGGCCCTCGGGCAACGGTGGCAGCGCAGTCAGCTGATCGCCGCTGATGGCCAGCAACGCCGCGCGGGCCGCCGCTTCGTTGCCTACGAGTGTGGCTTGTTGCACCTGCGCCTCGCCCAAGGCCAAACCGGCCAGATCGCGTTCCGGACTGCTGATGTCGCCCACCTTCAGCCGCTGCGCGGCCAAGTCATCGAAGCGCTGCATCAGCGCCAGGCGACGCTGACCCAGCTCGCTCTGTCTGGTCGCGAGTGCGGCCGTCGACCAGGCCTTCAGCCAGCGGGTTGCCACGTCGCGACGCACCCGGTCATAGGCCGCCTCGGCAGCCAGCAGATCAGCCTCTCCCTGGGTGGCCCGGGCACGACGCTTGCCGGACAAATCCAGCGCCAGGCTGATGCCGGCCGTGCGTCGATTGACGTCGGCGTCCTCCGCATCGAGCGACAGCGAAGGGTTGTACAGCGGCTGTGCAGCGGCACGCGCACGAGCTTGGGCAGCATCAAGGTCTGCCCGCGCGGCCTGTACCTCGGGACTGGCTTGCCAGATACGGCGCACCGCCTCCTGCAAAGGAGAAGACGCCAACGAGGTCGGTAGGGGAACTACCGGTGGGGAAGGATGGGATACGGGGGCGGCACTGAGCATCGCCGCGTACAACAGACACACGGCGCCGATCGGCACCGAACGAAAAACAGACATGAAGCGATCTCCTGAAAACGGTCACGAAGCGATGCACCGCACAAGCGGCGGTGTCGCGAAACGGAGCGGTTTCAGGCGATCGGAGGGCGCAGCAGCGAGCCGGTCGTGGCCGGCGTGAATCCCGAATGGAGGGTGAGCGGTGCGAAGCGTGCTTCCATCATGGCGAGGGGAAGCGGCGTGCTGGCCGGCAGCGTCACCGAATGCGCACAGGCACAATGGCAACTGCGCCCTTCACCCAGAAGACAGAGATTCGCATCGTCAGCCGATACCGTACTGACGGCGGTATCCGCCAACAGGGTGGTCGGGGCAGCAGCAGTCGCCGAAGCGAATCGCGCACTAGGCCCATCGGCCACGCAGATCGATCCGCTGATCAGCTTGATCAGCAACACGGCCACGGCCAACACCCACAATCCGCGGTGGCGGCGCAGGCGAGTCAGCAGTAATGGCGCAGACCGATACATTCTTCGATCCTATACGACAGCTGCGCTGTTAGACAATTTCACTTGGGCGCCGGTCGTGATGAATTCAGACAGCCCCTACCGGCGCCAGCCGACCCCTATGAAGATGGTCTACCCGCAGCACGACTTCTGTTGCTGGATCGGCGGGCACGGCACACTGCCCCAGGAACAGAACACGCAACAGTCGCCGGGTTTGGGCTGCAACAATTTGCCGCAGCCGGGGCAGTCGTAGAAGAACTGGCAGGCATCGGTCGGCATGGTTTCAGTGGCCTGGTGGCCGCAATGCGGGCAGGTCAGCGTGCTCTGCAGGATGAGTTCGGTCGTCAAGTGTTTCGCCGGAGAAATGAGAGTGAAGTGTTGGCATAGTCTTCGCTATGCCCCTGTCAATTGTGTCGGTTCAGCGGGCACCCGCCGTATCGCTGGCTGTGCGACAGGATGCGCTGGGAGCCGGCGCCAGCAGATCGCGGAGGGACACCGCCACCATCAGCAGCAGACCCGGATAGAGCAGCCATCCGGTGCGATGGCCACTGGCCCGCATTACGAATACCGCCAGCAGCACCAGCAGCGGGCCGAGCATACCGAGCGCGGCCCGCGGCCACCGCCGGTGACTGCGCCAGCCCAGCGCATTGGCGAGCAGCGCGATGCCCGCAAACGCCGGCAGCAGGATGCGGATGAACAGGCCTTCGTACGGGCTCAGTACGCCCAGCCCGATCGCCGCACCGAGGCTGGCCAGGGCGGGAAAGCAATTCACGCAGGCCGCTGCCGAGACGACACTGCCGATCAGTCCGGCCTTGTCGGCCAACCGGGTGAGCAGGGGCATGGAGGTTCTCCTTTAGCGTGGAATGCCGATGATCTAAGGTATTCCCGTAGTCAAGTACGGAGTCAAGCCCATGTCCTCCACGCAGGATACGTTTTCCATCGGCGCCTTCGCCAAGGCAGCCGGGGTCAATGTCGAAACGATCCGCTTCTACCAGCGCAAGCGCCTGTTGGCGGAGCCCACCCGTCCGCCGGGCGGCATTCGTCGCTACGGAAACGCGGAGGTCGCACGGGTGAAGTTCGTGAAATCCGCGCAGCGGTTGGGGTTCAGCCTCGATGAGGTGGCGCAGTTGCTGCGGCTGGAGGACGGTGCCCATTGCACGGAAGCGGCCGATCTGGCCGCGCTGCGGCTGGCCGATGTACGCAGCCGACTGGCCGACCTTACACGCATGGAGACGGCCCTCGCTGCGCTCGTCGAACAGTGCGGTGCAAGTCAGCGCAGCGTGTCCTGCCCGCTGATCGCCTCGTTGCATGCCTGCTGAAATGGCGGCAGGCAGGATGCGACAGGCATGACGCCGGTGAAGTGCATCGGCTGGATGTCGTAGCCGCGCCCTGGTCACTCCGCCATGGGCCGTCGCGGAGCATGCCTTGGCGGCCTTGTCGTCGCGTCCGTTCAGTCCGCGCGTCGCGCGTGATCGGTTCGCTTCGCCGTGCCCTGGGTCAGCTCGGCACGCACGCAGTGCGCGTCGATGATCGACGTCACCGTGGCATACCCCGCCACCGCGAACTGTTGGCGGGGCGGCCCTTTGTTGGGAATCACGAAGGATGTCCGCAGGACCTCCAGTCGTGCACCAACCGCCGGCAGCGGCGTGACACGATAACAGACGTCCAAATGCTGGCCATCCACATGGCCAACCCAACCATCGGTGTAAGAATCGGCCGCGTACGCGACGCTACCCATGGTGAGGCCCGCGAGCAGCAGCGGGAGGCTGAGACAAGCAGCAAACGATTTCATGGGCGTTCTCCAAAATGACAACCGCAACAAACACCGCCACGCGCACGCATAACGTGCGTGGCGGTACTGCCTTCACGATCGCCGGCTGGCCCTCGACAGTTGAAGGCCAGCCGGCGACGTGGTCTGTCAACGTGCCGGACGGATCGCCGTCACCGTGCTGCCTGTGCTGGCCTGACGGAAGGTGAACTGCACCTTGTCGCCCACCTTCACGTGCTTCAGTAGCTCCGGTGAAGCCACCTTGAACGGCATCGTCATCGCCGGCCAGCCGATCGCGGCAATCGCCTCGTGCTGCAGCGTGATGGTGTTCTTGGCGGTATCGACCGCCTTGACTACGCCCACGCCCTGCACATCGGCGGGTGTGGCTTCGTGCATCCCAGCCATGCCCGGCATGTTGGGATCCATCTGCTGAGGGTTGGCAAACACCGGAGTAGCGATCAGTGCAGCGGCGATCGCGAGGGTGATGCATGGCTTTTTCATGGGTCAGTTTCCTTGCGGGTTGGGGTGAAGTGTGGTGTTTGTCTTGCTGGCTTTACGCAATCGATGGCGAACCAGCAGGCGGTACGCCGCGGGTATGACGAGCATGGACAGCAAGGGTGCGGTGACCATGCCGCCGATCATCGGTGCGGCGATGCGCTGCATCACTTCCGAACCGGCACCGTGGCCGAGCAGGATCGGAAACAGACCGGCGAGAATGACCGCGACGGTCATCGCCTTCGGGCGCACGCGCTGCACGGCACCTTCGCGGATCGCTGCGTCCAGCGCTTCCGGGCCGGCGTGGGGATCGAGCGCAAGCTGGTGCTCCCAGGCATGGTGCAGATACAACAGCATCACCACGCCGAACTCGGCGGCGACGCCGGCCAGCGCGA